>CAZTGM010000012.1:0-14713 GCA_964613235.1 uncultured Zetaproteobacteria bacterium
GGGAATTCAGACCTTTTTTTATCCCTCCGGATTCCTTAACCGGACAGCCGTGTCCTCCTTGGATAAAACAGACAGGTGCGAACGAATCTGCAGAAGGGAGGGGAAGGAGAGCTCGCCCGCACCTGTCAACTGACAGTCACACGCCATTAGCAATGGCTGCAACCGGATTTCATACCCAGTGCCTGCAAAATCTTCTCCATCAGGCACCACCGCGTAAAACCTGACTGAAACAGATTGGCACCGACAAACAGAGTAAACCACAGCCATGTCGGTTCACTGAGCACGACTCCGTTGTACACGGAGGATAAAAATACGGACAACATAATAAATGATCCGGCAATAATACGAATTGCTCTTTCAATCGTCATATCCAACTCCTTATCCATTAATTTGTTTCTATTGCACACTGATCTGTGGCAAGCGGTTTATTACGCTGCCACAGATAATACATCAGCGGCGTGATAAACAGCGTCAACACGGTAGCTGCCAGCGTTCCGAATGCCATCGATACGCCAAGACCACCGAACACCGGGTCCGTAATCATGATGGACGTACCGGCAATGACCGCCAGTGCCGTCAGCAGAATCGGTCGGGCACGCACGGCGCCCGCCTCCAGCACGGCTGTTTTTACATCATGTCCCTGCCGCCGGTAATCAAGAATAAAGTCGATCAACAGGGTAGAGTTACGCACCACAATACCGGCCAGAGCAATCATGCCGATCATCGATGTAGCCGTGAACGGCTGCCCGGTAATCATATGCCCCGGGAAAATACCGATCATGGTCAGTGCCGTCGGCGCCATAACCAGCATCGGCAGAATAAATTCACCGTAATAGGCCACCATCAGCAGATAAATCAGTACCAGGGCCACAATGAAGGCCGCACCGAGATCGCGGAACACATCCAGTGTCAGGCGCATTTCCCCATCCCATAGCAAATGATAACCGAAGGTGTCTTCAGGTGCCGTACTGGTGAAACGCATGCCTCCTGTCTTCAATGTGGCTTCTGGCAACACTTCACTGCCATCAAGTCGGCCATCCATGTCCAGCAGCGAATAAACCTGCGAACCCTGGCGTGGCTCAGCCGTCACATAGGTCACCAGATGGCCGTCCTTGCTGAATACGGGACGCGCCACTGTCGTTGTCTCGATGCTGGCAATAGCCGATAATGGCACCAGACCATGACTGCCACTGACATAGATACGATCCAGATCCTCAGCATGCGCACGCAGCGAACGGGGCAGCTGCACATGCAGGTTTACCGCATGACGCTCATTGGCCACATGAACGGCACCAAAATTGTAGCCTTGCAGAAAATCGCGCAATGCCGTTTCCACCTGTCGGGTGTTCACGCCCAGACGCGAGGCTTTTTCCCTATCCACGCGAACATTCAGCTGCATCTGCTCCGCACCAACGGAATCATCAATATCGGTGACATCATAAGTATTGCCGAACACCTCACGGACCTTGGCCGCAATGTGTCGCTGTTTCTCATAATCAGGGCCGTAGATTTCTGCCAGCAACGTCGCCCGAACCGGAGGCCCCGGCGGATCCTCAACCAGTTTGATCGAGGCGTCCGGATGCGCATCCATGATCGGCCGCAGCATGTCACGCAATTGCAACACGATCTCCGCCGAGCGAATAGAACGCTCATGCTTGTCCAGCAGGTTCACACGGACCTCTGCCAGATGCGGGCCTTCCCGGAACAATGCCGCACCACGCAACATGCCATTGAAGTCAATGGGACCGGCACGACCAACGAAGGTTTCATAATCCTGAACCATCGGATGCTGGCGCAACACGTCGCCAATTTCGCGTGCAACACGATCCGTTGTCTCCAGCGTCGATCCCTCGGGCAAATCGATAGTGATATTGAAGGTATTCTGATTGCCCTTGGGTAACATCTTCAATTCCACCGCACCTGGCGTCAGCGGTCCATTGATGCCGGCAGGACGCATGAATTGCCATCCGGGCTCCCACATGGCACCGGCAAACAGTAATGCCACCACCAGCCAGAATACCCGGCGCTTTGCCGGATGCTCAATCAACGGAACGGCCATGCGCATATAGGCACGATGCACCCAGTCTTTCGGCTCATGGCTTTTTTCGCTTAATGTCGGCGATACCATTTTGCACGGCAACCAGCGACTGGCGATCCACGGTGTAAAAGCATAGGCAATAACAAGCGATGCGGCCATGGCAATCGGCGCATTGAACGGAATCGGCGCCATATACGGCCCCATCATGCCGGTTACAAAAGCCATGGGAATAAAAGCCAAAATAACCGCAACCGTCGCCACTATCGTCGGTTTACCCGTTTCATTGGTGGCCTGGATGATCAGCTTTGCCTTGTCGGACATTTTCCGCACACCATGATGCAGATGACGATGGATATTTTCGATAACCACAATGGCATCATCCACCAACAACCCCAGCGCCAGAATCAGGGAAAACAATGTAACTCGGTTGATCGTCTGATCCGCCAGCAGACCAATAGCAAGTACAATGAATAAAATTAACGGAATATTCAGCGTTACAATCGTCGCTTCACGCCAGCCCAGGAACAGCAGCAAAATTATAATGACCGTGGCAATGGCGATACCCAGATGTTCCACCAGAAGATTCACCGCTGCATTGGCCCGGTCACCGGAATCCCGCGTGATATCCACGCGTACATCATCGGGAATGAAATTGCCTTTCAGTTCCTGCAACTTGTTTTCGATGCGTTCCGTCACGAATACGGCATTGGTACCACGCTTCTTTGCCAATGCGATCGAAACCGCCGGTGTTTCCGGCTCTCCCTCCGGCACCACACCGGAGGCCGCCGGCCCAAAACCAATTCGATGCAGCCGGTTAACTTCTGCAGCACCATCGGTAATCGTCGCCACATCACGCAGATAAATCGGTTTATGCTGCCACTGGCCAACAATCAATGCACCCACTTCCGATGCATTTTTCAGATAGCCATCCAGCCACACGCGAACAACCTGATTGCCGCCTACCAGTTGGCCCGTCGGGCCACCGGCATTGGCACCTGTCAGCACCTGATGCAGGCGATCAAGCGTAATACCATAAGCAGCCATACGCGCCGGATCGATCTGAATGCGGATTTCGTGATCCTGACCACCGACGATATCGGCAACGGATACACCCTCCAGCGGAGAAAGCTGTTCACGCACACGCTCGGCCAGGCGTTTCAGCGACAAACCATCCATGCGGGGGGAAGACAGCGTAATCACGGATACCGGTACATCATCGACATCCATCGGCTTGACCAGTGGCTGTGAAGCACCCGGTGGAATACGATCGATGTTATGCATGACACGGTCATACAACTTGACCAAGCTGGCTTCCTTATCTTCACCGACCTTGAACATCACCGTGACCACGCCCAGTGAATCCATAGCCGCACCGAAGGTATGGTCCACGCCCGTCATTTCACGCAACACCATTTCCATCGGATGCACGATCAGATTCTGTACTTCCTCCGGGCTGGCACCCTGCATTTGCACAATCACATTTGCAGCCGGCACATCGATTTGCGGATTTTCTTCACGCGGCGTAATAACCAGTGCCACGATGCCCAGCAAGAAAATCAGCATGCTGAAAATCGGGGTCAGATTGGTACGCATCGCAATCTGGCCCAGTCGCCCAGCAATATTCAGCGGTGCTTCGCGCTGTTCACTCATGATGCCTTGTGCCCTACCCGCATACCACTGGACAACGGCTTGCCAGCCGACCAGGCAATAGTGTCACCGGCTTGCAAACCGGCCAGCACCTCAACCTGTCCGTCGAATGTTTCGCCCAGACGCACCAGCCGATAATGAATCACACCATCATCATCCACAACATACACGCCATCCAGTCCGGCGCGATGCACCAAAACCTCGGTTGGCAGCAACAATGCCTTACGCTGACCAACAGCAAAACGCACCTCGGCGAACATTCCCGGGAACACATCCGTTGCTGACTTCATGGCGACTTTCACCAGAAACTGATGGGTTACCGGATCGGCAGCCTCCACAATTTGGCGAATAACTCCTGTCACACGCTTCTTGCTGCCTGGCAAATAGATATCCGCCTCATCCCCCTCATGCAATGCGGCAATGAACTGGTCGGAAATATGCGTTTCCACCAGTAATTGCGCCGGATTATCCAGCACCAGTACAGCACGACCGGGAGAAGCCAGATCGCCCGCACTGGCATGTTTTTCCACCACCACGCCGGATACCGGAGCTTTCACTTCGGCATATTGCAACTGGTTTTTCGCCTGCAACAACTGGGATCTGGCAACCGTATAACGCAGCTTTGCCTTGTCGAATTGCTGCTGACTGATCGCGTGCTCAGCCAGCAAACTCTGATAGCGCCTGAAGTCCGTAAGTGCATCAGATAATTGGGCCTGTGCCTGTTCATAGGCCTGGCGTGCATCTACAGGATCGATACGAAACAGCAATTGGCCTTCAACTACACGATCCCCTTCTCGCACGGCTATTTCCCGGATATAGCCCGACAAACGGGAACTGACGCTAATGCGTTGATCAGAAACCACCACACCACTGGTAACGTAATGTGAGGCGACTGTTTCCGCGTTCAAAATCATCAATGATGCCGCAACTGATTCGGGCTCTACCGCCGACTCTACCGCTTTATCACCACAGCCGATCAGCATCACGGGAAACAAACCCATGATCATATATTTCCCTAACCATCGCTTCATCGCACTCGCTCCTGTTCCAGTTTTCCTGCCGCCAGTAATAACCGCGCTTCTGCCACAACGGTGTCAAAATCCGCCTGAATGGAACCGGCCTCCGCCTGATCCGAACGGCTTTGTGCATCCAGCAGGTCTGTCGCCTTTTCCAAACCCTTTTCAAAACGGAGTTTCACGATACGCAATGACTCCTGAGCCTGTTGAAAGGCATGAGACATGGCATGCCGGCGTTCCGCACTCTCCTCAAGCTGGCGCCACGCGTCGTACACCTCATTGCGCACCTGCTGCCGACGATCTTCCAGCAGCAATGACAGGCGCGCTGACTTCGCGCGCGCGCGGCTCATTTCCGCCTTATCCGCCCCCCCGGCAAAGACATTCATGCTAACCACTGCCGCCACCGTCGCATTGCCATTCTTCACAGCCAGATTGCTGTTGTTCCATTCCTGGCTTGCCTGCACCGAAACGTGTGGAAGAAACCCGCTACGCGCCTTGTTGACATCGGCTTCGGAAGCAGACTGCTCCGCCTGCAAAGCCAGAAGGTCCGCCCGATTTTGCCGCGCCTCAGCAGCCAGGCGTTCGATATTTTTCACATCAACACCTTGCATCTGCAACCGCATCGATCCCTCCAGTTGCAAGGGCTCGCCAGCAGCCAGATTCAAATGTACCCGCAAACGATCTGCCGCCTGAGCTTTCATATTCCTGAGCTGATTCAGGCGCACTTCAACATTCAGCCGATGCACTTCCGCATCCATAACATCGGCCCTAATCAATACGCCGCGCCGGGCCATGGCGCGGGTCATGGACAAATGATCATCCGCGGCCTGCAATGCCTTTTCCGTCGCTGCGACTTGGGCTTTGGCATTCCGTAATTGCGCCACCAACTGAACCGTCTGGAAAATAATCTGCTGACTGAGCCACTGATGCTGAAAGTCCGCAGCCAGCCCATGCTGTCTGGCACCTTCCCGGCCTGCCCATAATTCACCCCCCTGATAAAGCGGCATGCTCAGCGTCAGACGCGGCTGATAATTGTTAATCGCCGTGGGGTTGTTCAGCGTCGCAATATTGAAGTCAGCAGGTGTAATCTTGCTTTGCAGCAAGCGCGTACCAAACACACTCAGTGGCGAATCCGTACGCATGGCCGTGTAACTCATATCCAGGCGCGGATACAAATGCCCTTCCGCTGACTGTATGGCCCAGTTTGCCGATTCCACGCGATAATTGTCCGCCAATAACTGACGATTCTTTTGCATCGCCATGGCAACTGCCTGGGATAAAGTTAAAGAGGCCGCACTGGTCCCCAGCGGAAAGCCACAGAGTAAAAAGAACAATATATAACGATACGCTAATCTTTTACGCAAAAAAAACATTCAGGTACCTTCCCCCTGACCACACATATCCGGACAATAAATGGCCTTCAGAGCCAAAATCAACTGTTCAAATGCAGGATTGGCGATGCGATAAAAAACCTGTTGTCCTCGCTTTTCATTGACCAGAATTCCCATCAACCGCATTTTGGCCAGATGCTGGGAAAGATTGGATTGCGAAGTGCCGGTTGCTTCAATCAATTGCTGCACGCACATCGGCCCCTGCAGTAAATGGCACAGAACGGACAGTCGTGTTTCATGTGCCAAGCCGCGCAGACCTTCTGCCGCAGCATTGATTTCCTTAGCTGGTATCATTTCCATGGGCGAAATATATTAGAATATTATAATTAGTCAAGCCAGAATGAGAATTGCAACTTGCCTCTTGCGCCAAAATGACCTTGAATTAATGCAATGGATTCTCACGCCACCCATCACAATCCTCCCTTGACCGACCATGATGCGCAAACCCCTGCTGTGGATCTGACGCGTCGGCGTCTGAGCATAACCATTGCATCACTCCTGCTGGCTTCGCCATACCTGCCTCGCCATACCTGGGCCGCTGACGATGTGGTCAGTAAGAACCATTTCCAAACCCTGTGCATCTATCTGACGGCATTCCGGCAACTTGATGAAATCATGCTGCAACAAATTTACGACACCTTGCTGCACGAGCCATGGGGACGCGAACACATCCACCGCCTGCTCAACAAACTGTTTCCCGACATTGCACATTCAGCAAAACCCAGAACTGCATACTTCGTCGTACGCAATCTGGATGATGCGGAACGCTGGTTCGCCGGCCATATTCTGACAACCTGGATGACCGGTATTTACTATCATGAAACCGGCAACCGCACCATCAGCTACGAACACGCGCTGATGTATGAGTCCCTGAAAGATATCCGGCCCGTACCGGGTATGAGCCAGGAATCCTTTGGTTTCTGGCAACATCCTCCTGGTAGAGGCAAGGCAGGAGCATCCTGATGGCTGATTATGATTGCGATTCATTAATTATCGGTGCAGGTGTTGCAGGTGCCCTGATTGCACGGGAACTGGCGGCTGATGGCGACAAGGTATTGATCCTGGAGGCCGGCGATAGTGTGAACAGGGAAGCGGCCACACAGCGCTATCGTCAGGCCTGGAACCGGAAACTCGAAGCACCTTATGAAGCTTGGGACTGGGCCCCTGTACCGGACAGTGAAAAGCCGGCTTCCTATTACGGACCTTATGTTGACCGCACATTCAATCCGCTGTTTCTCAAAGCCATCGGTGGCTCCACATGGCACTGGACCGGTATTACCCCGCGCTTTCTGCCTTCCGACTTCGCCCTGCACAGCCGCTATGGCGTTGGCGTGGACTGGCCACTCTCCTACGATGATATTGAGCCCTATTACGTTCTGGCCGAGCGGGCACTGGGCGTCGCCGGTAATAGCGATGATCCGCAAGGTTCTCCCCGCAGCGCACCCTACCCTATGAAGTCGATTCCACTCAGCTACAGCGATCAGGCCATTGCCAAAAAACTGGCCGGCATGGGACTCGACGTTGCACCGTTTCCGGCAGCCCGTAACAGCCGAGCCTATGATGGACGACCCGCCTGCCAGGGCAATGGCACCTGCACGCCTTTGTGTCCAATCGGTGCTTCCTACAGCGCCGACCATGATATACGCAAGGCCATTCGGCAGGGCGCAACCCTGATCCCCCGGGCTGTGGCATATCGCCTGGAGGCCGACCGACAGGGTAATATTCATACAGTGCATTACAAAACACCGGACAAGATCGAACATACATTGAAAGCCCGACGCGTTGTTCTTGCATGCAATACTATTGAAACAGCTCGCCTGTTGCTGATGAGTCGGAATGAGCATTACCCTGATGGCATTGCCAACCGTTCCGGCATGGTCGGTCGAAATCTCATGGACCATACCATTTTTGTGACAACATTTCGTATGCGCGAACCCATTTATGCGGGTCGAGGCCCCCAAAGCATCGCCACCATCCGAACCGGACGGGATGGCTCGTTCCGCAAAAAACACGCTGCCGCAAAATTGTTTATCTCCAATGATGTGAACATTCATCAGTATATGTCGCGTATTCTAGAACATCAGGAGCAATGGTCAGAGGCACTGTCGCTGTTACGCGAACAGGTTATTCATGTCGGTCACATTGGCGCCGAGGTCGAGCAGTTGCCGGACCCCAACAACCGCCTGGAACTCGACCACCAGCGACTGGATCCACTGGGACTACCACTGCCAACCATCCATTTTCATTCATCCAAATACACCCGGGATGGCCTGAAAGTATGGCAGGAACGCGTGGCAGACATCATTCGACATATGGATGCCACCCTCGAAGAGAGCACTATCTCATACTCGTCCCATCATCCAGCCGGCACCACCAGCATGGGCGATAATCCTGCAACATCTGTTGTGGACCGTCACTGCCGCGCTCATGACCATCCCAACCTGTTCATGGTCGGAGGCCATGTCTTCCCGACCATGGGCACCGCCAATCCGACATTGACTATCGCCGCACTTAGTCTTCGTCTGGCTAAACATCTGGAACGACAATAAAAATGGCGGCTCTTGGGAGCCGCCATTTTTCTATTGTCATTACGGCCTGCACCTAGAACAAAGGTTGTGTTCCGTATCGTTGGCTGATGCCGTAAACAGCACGGTCCGTGCTCAGCGTGTCATGTCGCTGATCCACGTTCCAAGTCAGATAGAGCAAATAGGACAAATCCTTGGTGTGAAAGGGCACACCCGCCTGCACATAGGAACTCTGGCCGTAACCCACTTCGCCACCCAGCTGAAAATGCTCGGTCAACTCTGCCACAGCGGCAAAACGGAAGCTGTATGTCCACTCCTGCACATTACCGCCAAGGTAATTGATCCCTTCAATAGTCGGCACGCCCGGCGTGAAAGGCAATATCGGAGATGAATTGTGCTTGTGCTTGTGATGACCAACAAAAGCGTTGAACATGTAGTTGACCACCTCACTCTCATGAGACTCGACATACAGATTCACGCCTGGTGTGAACGAATACTGCGGACTGAAATAACCGCCGTGTCCATAGGTAAAATGGTCCTGATCCTGCTTGTAGTGTTCATAGCGAATCAAAGGGGCAATACTGACCGAAGCACCCCAGGGCATATCCATATCAAATGTCCACGGCAATGCCAGCGCCATATAATAATGATTATTGGTCTTCACACCTACACCATTAAGCACTTCCGCGCCCAGTTCATAATAAAGCCCAAGCCCTGTACGCTCATCAAACGTAGCGGGAATATCATCCCATAAACCATGATAACCCAGAACCTTGACCCCGTTGCGCATTACCCGACCCCAGTATTGCCCGGTATAGGGATCCAACAAACCGGCATAGGGCAGCAGCTTCTCACGATTCGGCTGACGGTAAGCTTCCGCGCCAAAAAAGCCCTGATCATACTGGCGTCTGGTACCCAGCAAACCCTTCCAGGTCGCCTTGATGCCACCGCCAATGAAACTCTGACCGATGTTGGCATAATAGGTGTTCCAGCCCTCGTTACGGTATTCGATTTCCCATTCATAACCGTTGAGATACGTCG
This sequence comes from uncultured Zetaproteobacteria bacterium, assembly GCA_964613235.1. Lineage (GTDB taxonomy): Bacteria > Pseudomonadota > Zetaproteobacteria > Mariprofundales > Mariprofundaceae > J005. Next base: position 9,659 of record CAZTGM010000012.1, read on the forward strand.
GAATTGCAGATGGCGCGACCAAAGGCAGCACCGGCAAGGCAGGCAACGTACCAATACTCAGTGCTTCCGGCAAAGGTGAACCCGCATCCACAAAAACCCGCTCCACGCGTGCCGTCAGCGATTGCTCCTTGTCGAAGAAATAGCCACCTTCAGTGAAAAACTTGCTGATCTTGAACGTATGAATCATCGGCTGGGCACCAAGCCCCGAACGAATACGATTCATGCCCCCGACGCGCACAAAGGTCGTATCCACATTTGGCAGGGCATTGTCATAACTTTCATCGATGGCCTGAGCCGAATGAAACAGATCCCGCCCAAAAAACTCTCCCGCCTCACTGTTCTTCTGCTGCTGTCGCTGGGCTACCAGCTGACCCTGCAACGGTCCGCCCAGTTCATGCGACAATTCGGCGGCCCGTGCTTCCTTACCCTGACGTTGCAGGCTCAAATACAGACCTTGCGCATGATTTTCTGTCGGGTCTTCACGATACAGTGCCTCAAACTGTTGCCCGGACACATCATACTTCTGCAACTGGAAATTGGCCCAGGCCAGCGCTTCATGTTCGCCGCTATCCAGCGGGCGAATATCTGCCAGTTGCTCCAGCGATGCGGCCTGACAAGCATAGTCCTTGGCATCGCCACATGCCGCCGCCTTCAGTGGCAACACATCTTTTTCCATATGATGTTCGGCGATTCTCTTGTCTTCGGACTGAATCAGCGCCAACGCATCCTGCGAGCGATGCAAGCGATGCAGCGCCAGAATCTCGCCCTTCAATGCCTCATCATTATCTTTCCAGCTGCGGCTGAGCCGGAACAGTTCCAGCGCATGTTCTGGCTTGCCATGTTCCAGATTGGCCCATGCCAGTGTGTTCGCCACAGCAATGTCTTTCGATGCCAGCAAAGAACCTTCCCTGGCGGTCAGTTTCGCCAGTTCCTGCGCTGTCGGCTTACCGTTTAGCGCATTACGCACTTCGATGGCAGCCAGCCTGGACTTTCCACGCCCGGACATCGGCTTCTTGCTGGCCTGATACTGCAGGCGATTAAACTGTGTGGCAGGCAAGCGCGTGGATGCATGCTCCATGGCTTCAATGCGCTGATCTTCGCCACATTCATTAATGACGGCAGCATAGACATTCTTGGCAGTGCTGTACTGACGGAGCCTTACCAATGCATTGGCCAGCGCCAGACGTCGATAATTGTGTTCGCAATCAAAGCGTTTGGGATAACGCGTGCTGGCATCCACGACCTGATTCCATTTATGCCGTTGTTGACCCTGATTAATCAGATAGTCCGTATGATTATTCTCCAGCACATCAATCAGCTTGGCTGACGGCTTCCATTCAGGATGCGACTTTTTGATGTTCGCCATTGTCGCATAAACGGAATCATACTGCTCATTGCGAATCAGCGCCCACAATATGCCCTCATCCACCTGTTCCTTGCCCTCAACCTCTTTCACTGCGACAGCAGCACGCGGTTCGGCCGCCTTCCTGCCTTCCGCAGCCGTATCGCGCGTCGGTGTCACCGCCGATTTTGTTGATCGCTGCACATTCACGGCAGACGACTTGTTCGTGCTCTTGACCACAGTGCCTTTTGCCATCGTATCGGCAGCCTGTGCCAATAGCGGCATGCCAATCAACACGAGGCCCGCTAGCAGGTAGTGGGTTACTACTTTCGATAATTTCATGATGTTATCCCTCACCCTCTCTCACTAAATCAAATTCATGCCACGCCAGCCGACTCAGTAAATACAGGCTTGCATCGTAATAATTCGTTTGCTCATTCCACACAAAACGGCTCAATTCAGTTGTCTTTTCCGGGTGCATGACATGCTCGCATAATCGCTTAATCGCATCTACCGCCGAAAAATTTCGCCGCAAATGTACAAACCCTGTCTGCAGGTCAACGATATCCGGCTGTTTTTCACGCATCGAAAACTGTCGCCAAAAATCAACATACGGCGACAAAACATTCGCTGCACCCACCCATGCAGCAAACAATGGAATACGCATGGCATCATAACTGAAATATGCCTTTCGTTTGCTCCACGGGCGCCCACCCTGTTTCAGGTCCACCCAATCCGGCACCAACTGCCAGTTACTGTATCGATTGTGCCTAATCAGAGCCAATGCGTCATCGTACAATTTCGACCAGTCGATACGTTGATCCAGCGCACTCAATTCCCGGAATGCAGGCAACACAAAATGCGAGGGATTCAGAATCAACTCCTGATCAGAATAAAACCCCTGCTTGCCCGGCAACAAAAACAGTCGCCCGTTCACCTTGATCTGCAACGATGCCAGCGAGCGTACAATCTGTTCGGCCGATGTGCGATATTCATCATCGCTCCAGTGTCGCGCAGCACGCTGCAACGCCCAGGCGATCATCAGGTCGCCATCAGTGGCGTTGTTTTCGTCCGCGACACGATCTTCCTGCTGACTCCATAACCAGGCGAACAGATAATCGTTACGTACCTGCAAATGGGTCCGGGTCCACTGCCAGACCCGCTGAAACGTTTCACGGTCATCAAAAGCCACGGCCAGCAACATGCCATAACCCTGGCTTTCCGAATGCGAATTCTGCCCCTGACCGTTATCGAGTACCCGCCCATCATCTGCGATGAAGTGCTCCTTATAAGCCAGCCAGTCAGACTGTTGCAGCAAGGAAGGCGCAGACTCCCGGTCACAGGACACGAGAGCCAGCGCCGCCATTCCTGCCATCAGCAGTTTCCTCCACACACGGCAACCATCATGGCTCAATATGCGGATGGGTCTGATGCCGGTACATGACGAGCAGATAGCGCGTCAGCAGTGCCATGAACAGAAACAGTACCAGCAACAGAATCAGCAAAAAGAGCGGATACTGAATGGCGAAATACGTGATGCGCTCCATATATGGCATGCTGCCGATATGATAGACATTCGAGCCCACCTCTCCGGACCAGAAATCCGGATGGCCATTCTCTACCGAAGTTCCCCACAGCAACAGGTCTCCATGCGAATCCTGCATTTGCGGCCACAACTCGACGAGATGGCGAATCGCCCGGGCCAGCTGTTCTTCACTGTCCGAAACCAGCAACGTCATTGTACCGCCGCTCACCTTCGGGTTTTCAAACTGCATCAGTGCACCCTGATTCTTCAGACTGAAGGACTGTTGGATGCCTACACTGTGATAGCGCGCACCTGTTTCGCCCGACTCATACTCGGAACCAGACAACAGCATATTGAGTTTCTTGCGCCATGTTAACGGCTCATGTCCCAACACACTGGGGTTGGCCAGACTCGGGTGATTGATAAAACCCTTCTTGCCCAGATTCACCGGAGCCGCATTCCATATCGTGTCATCCACGTTCGAGAACACATCCAGCCGGATGATATTGCTCGCCCCGTTCGCACTGTTGGATACGGTCAGGCTCTGGATCGGACTGCCCTTGAGTGCGCCCAGGCGAGCCGCCAGCGTCCATGCACTGCCCAACATCTGCGGCTTCAGATTCGGAATCTGGATCACCGGCGTATCGCCCAGATCGCCCAGATAAGGATAGCCCGTATTCACCATATAATTGAAATCGGGCATGGCCACATAATGTGATGTATCGGGAATCGTAAACGTCGAATCATCGAACAGCGTCAGCAGCAGGTTGTCCGTATTGCCCGTCGTACAATTGGTGCCCGTATTGGCATGCATGCGACTTTCAAAGCGAAACTCATTCAGGCCCGGACGGAAAGCATACAGCGGAATCCAGATGCGATAATCGCGCACCAGCAACCCCCTGGGATCCGACATCGAGATACCACGCAGGAACTGACCGTTGTGGTAAATATTCAGCACCGAGTCCGGACGAAGCGCTGCGCCATAACTGAAATGCAGGCGCATCTCAACCTGAGAGTGGTTCTTGGAAAACAGATCCGGCGGCAACCACATTGTGACCGATGTCTGGTCCTGCAGGCCTTTCATCGTCTTCGTCTGGAAGCCAAGATCAGCAAAATTGTATTCCCGACCTTCCTGTACGGCGTGTTGAGAAGAATAGGCCATCGCCGTAGGAACCGTGACATCAAACACATCCATGGATGCCTCATCAGACAATGGCAGGGTCGACCATGCAAAAGCCGAAGCCGCCTTCACCAGATCGGCTTTCGTTTTACCCAGCACCGCAAGCAGGAAATGTCCGGTATCGCTTTGACGGGCACGGACCATGATATGTCCTTTGGCACCATCCTTGATATCAATCGGTCCCAGCATGGCTTCAGCCTCATCATAGGTGCCGAAAATCACGAGATCGTGGCCCACGGCCGTGCTGCCTACGGTCGTACCAAGTTCAACACTATCAATAATGAGCGTTTCGTCATGAGCTCGATTGGCCAGGCTTTCAGCCAGCAAGGTGCCGGCATGCAGATGGTCCGGTGATTTTGACAACGGCGCCATCGTCACATGCAATTTATCCCAGTTTTCCGAAGCAAGCAGATTGTCGAATGAACGCAATGTCGGCTCAATGGCGCGCATGGTTCCTTCCATCTCGATATAGGACGCATCCATATCCACCATAGTCCACAACTCGGGGCTGCCCGGATCCTCACATTCGGACAAATAATGCTGAGAAACCTCTACCGCCAGTACATTGTTACCGCTCTTAATCAGCTCCAGAGGTACGGATACATCAATCGTACCATCAGGATATGCGGGATCCAGTGGCGCCTGAGCGAACACACCACCATTCCAGCGCAAACGCAATTGCGAACGTCCTTTCAGCAGAGCATTGGAATTGGTAAAGACAATATGCGCACGTATCGCCGATGGCTCCAGTCGATACGGCACGGAAATATGTAGCGGATATTCAGCCTCAGACTGGCGCAACACCATGAAGCGACGCGCATGCTCCTTGGCAAAGGCTCGCATCTCCTGACGCACCTTGACTTCTTTCAGAGGCTGCACCGGCACATCCACAGGCACGTATTGTTTTTTCACGTGTGCAGATGCCTGCCTGGTTTTCACCTTGCTGGCATCCACTGCCTTGTTTGCAACAGGCTTGGCTGCTGTCTTTGCTGCCGCCTTGGTTTCGGC
>CAZTGM010000012.1:14813-33585 GCA_964613235.1 uncultured Zetaproteobacteria bacterium
GTTTCGGCTGCCTTGTTTGCAACAGGCTTGGCTGCTGTCTTTGCTGCCGCCTTGGCATCTTCCACCTTAGCGGCTGCAGCCGCCGCTGCGGGTGACACTCCGGATACATCTGCACTCATGGCACTCAATGGCATACCCATGATCGCGCAGACCATGATCCCGATTTTCCAATATTTACTCATGCTTTTTCCCCCTGAGCAGCTTTGGAAGCTTTTTTTCTTTGCGATAACAACCTGAATGCAAGGATAACGTGATGCAGCCCCTTGAATGCCATGGCGATATGAATCAAGCCAAAATAGGCTGCCCTGGCAACAAATACCATTCCCTGCCGAATTTTAGAGTGAGCGTTGCGCCCCATCAGCCACTTTTTCCAGCGCTCTGAATTGCCGTATACGAATGATACAACAGCCACACGCTGAATTTCATCTTCATACTGGAATTTCACACCCACCAGCAAATGCTTCTCTTTCCCCACCTTCTGGACGCGTGTCATGGTCACCTTGAAACCCACGCGATTCAGGTTTTCCAGCACACGCGTCAGAGACAGCAGGTCCTTGGCAATATGGTTCTGGGCAAATTCCAGCGAACCATCTTTGACCTCCAGGCTTTCCATCCAGCCCGGCAAACGCAACATCGCGCCATCTTCCGTCATATCAATAATTTCACAGGGCACGAATTTATCGTTGAATTTGACCTTGGCCATTTCATGAATGGGTACACGCGGGCGGGCGCGCACCTGCCTGCGCTCAATCAGCACACCCAATGCGGCCAGCGTGAAGATCATGTTATACAGGTTCCACCCCATGGAAAACGTCACCGTATTCAGTGTCGTGGGATCCGTGGACAACTGATAATAGCCGGCGCCAATGGCGATAAACTGCAGCGCAATCACCACATAGAAACGCGGCGCCAGATAAGACAATTTATCGTATTCCATGCGCTCACCCTTTGGCGTCACGATAAACGGCTCATGCTTGGGTATCAGTATGGTCTTGATAATATTCTTGAACAGAAACATGGCACTGAGCGTTTCATAGATTTCCGATACAAACAGCCAGCGCACCCGACCATACAGCATATTGACCACCAGTCCCAGACCGATCAGGTACGGCACCATATAAAGCAGAATTTCAATCGGCGGAGCGGCAAATAGCGTCACACCACCCAGCAAAGCCAGCAGCGGGGAAACAATAAACACGATACGCGACAACGAAAAAATCCAGAACAAGATACAATTAAAATAACTTACACGCTGGGCAATGTTCAGGCCACGCACAAACAACGGGTTTTTTTCCCACAACAGCTGGCACATGCCGGTAGCCCAGCGCTGTCGCTGATGCACATAGGCTTCCGTGCTTTCAGCATTCAGACCACACAGCATGGGCAGATGCAGATAGGCCGTTTTCCAGCCTCGCCGCACCAGTTCAATGGATGTTTCGGCATCCTCCACGATCGTATCCGTGGCAATACCGCCAATTTCCTCCAGCGCCTTGCGACGTATGACCGCGCCGGAGCCACAGAAAAAGCCCGCGCCCCAGTTATCCATGCCGCGCAGATTCATCGTATAGAACATTTCCGCCTCATTGGGCATTTTCTGCCCTGCCTTGAGGTTCTTTTCAAACGGATCCTGATTGATGACAAAGTGCGGCGTCTGCACAAATGCCTTGCGTTCATCAGCCACCAGCGTTCCCACGGTATTCTTCAGAAAATCTGCAGTAGGAATATGATCCGCATCAAAGATCACCACCAGTTCGCCATCCGTGCGCTCCAGCGCCGCATTGATGTTACCTGCCTTGGCATCCTGATTGTCCTTGCGTGTCAGATAAAAACAGCCGACCTCAAAACACAGATCCTGCAGCTCCTTTCTGCGCAAACAGGCCTGCTCGCCTTTTTTACCTCGCTGCTCACATTTGGCCTGCGTGCCGCCATCATCCAGCAGATATACGCGCAACTTATCCCGCGGATAAATCATATCCGTGGCAGCCAGCAATGTTGTGCGCAGAAGATCGGCATCTTCGTTATACGTCGGGATAAATACATCCACCGTCGGCAGATTCGGATCTTTCATGTCCAACGGATCCGGATGCCTGCGCAATGGATGCAGGTTTACAAATGCCCCGCCAAAATACAGGGCGACGGCAATACATTCAGCACCCAGCAACAGCAGTGAACAGAAAATCGAAAATGTATCTTCAAACCAGGGAATGGAATATTCAAAACGCCAGATGATATAACGAATGGCCAGAAATCCGGCCACCACCATGACAAACAGCCGAACTGTTCGCAGCATATAATGATTGTGCAGTGTACGAATATAGCGCCACCAGCCTACGGCCATAACCAATACACACATAACGGCAACAATCAGTTGTTCGGAAAGATAAAGATCCACACTGGCGATATAAACAAGCAGCGCAGCGCCGGGTGCCCATATGAAAAACGGCATATGTCTTTTAATGGTTTGTAGCAAAAGGCCACCCTCCCTTATTAAATGATAACGTGATGCAGATCACAATCCAACTTTAAGTAAAGCATACTTTCAAGTAATGTCAAATGACCTTTGCCAACAAAATAGCCGATATAGACAATATACCTAATCCGGTTTCTTAATATCGGAACATCTCCAAACGCTTTGTATACACAGATTTATCTCCCCTGATCTTGCTGGCTTCTTTGTACAATTTGGCAAGACGCCACACAGATCACAAATTAAATGTGACTTCGCCCACTGATAGGCGCTACCAAACATCCGATCATGGCGAAAACAGCGCATGGAGAAATTCGAACAATGAAAAGAAAAACCAACAACATGCTTCGACTATTGCTGACAGGTATCATGATCGCCCTGTTCATCAATGCCTGCGCGCTCGATCAAAAGAAGAGCGAGCCAGCCGTGCCTCCGTCGGATATCACACAGAAGAAAAAACAGTTCTTTGACCTCATTCGTCCTGCAGCCATGGAAGAGAACCGGCAACTGGACAAAGCACATGCCCGCATTGCCAGACTGAACCGTGATCGGCTACAGGGCCGCAGCATATCCGCCAAAGACCGGACATGGCTGCTGTCCATGGTACATGACTACAAAATCGAACACCCCAACCTTGCCCACGATGATACCTGGCAACAATTGCTGGAACGCGTTGATATTATCCCGCTTGAGCTGGTGCTGGCTCAGGCAGCCAATGAGTCGGCATGGGGAACATCCCGCTTCGCCCGGGAAGGCCATAATTACTTTGGCCAATGGTGCTATCGCAAAGGCTGCGGCCTGATTCCCAAACATCGCCAGGCCGGCGCCACCCACGAAGTTGCACGCTATGCCTCTGCACGCGAATCGGTAAAAAGCTATATGCACAACCTGAACAGCTCACCTGCCTATACGCAACTGCGCAAGATTCGCGCGCATGCACGAAAACGAAATCGCACCATCAACGCCATCGAACTGGCAGAAGGTCTGAATAAGTATTCCGAACGTGGCCAGCAATACGTCCGCTCACTGCAAATCCTCATTCGCAGCAATGCAGCCATCATGCAACAAAGCGGCTGAAGACTATGCAAGCAGGCCCAGCCACAGAGGAAGTGTTGCGAAAGATAACAGGGTCGAAACCGTCACCGCCTCGGCGTACAGCGATGCATCCAGTTTAAAGCGATCACAAATGACCAGCCCCAGGACCATGCATGGCATCGCTCCCTCGATCACAACCGGAGCGAGCATCTGCTCCGGCATGGCCACGCCCAGTGACGCCGTCCAGGCAATCAAAGGCATTAACAGCAGCTGAATAACCAACACCGGCAACAATAGCGGAGCGCGTTGTAACCAGCCGGCCTGCCAGCGCAGGGCCATGCCGACAGCCAGCAACATCAGTGGAATCACGGCAGCTCCCAACAGTTGCGCAGCCTGCTCCAGCCATACCGGCATCGCCACATGCATGGCACTCAGAGCCAGTGCAACAAGTGCTGCCCATATGGCCGGCACCCGCAACAGACCGACAAAGGGGTGCCCACCCGAGCGAACACCATAAAAGCGTGCAATGATGATACCAACCGTAAACAGCAGTGGCGTGCTGGCCAGTAAATCGAAATTAATGGCAATAAACTGCGCCCATTCGCCAAACGCCTGCGTTAACACAGGCAGCCCCAAATAGGTAAAATTACCAAAGGCCGAGGCCAGCAGCAAGGCACCGATCGCCTTGCGATCATTCCGCCCCGTGCATTTGGCAACAACCCAGCCATTGCCGTAAATAAAAAACGCCACCAGCAAGGATACAAGTACTGATAGTGCTGCCACCAGCGGAATGCGCAGCGTATTGAAATCAACTGGCGTATTCCACAACACATGCAACACGAGCGCCGGCAAAAACACCTGGTAAACACCTTGGGCAAGCAGGCTGCGCATACGTTCTGCATGCTCGTATCCCAGCACGATGCGCCACAGCACGCCGACAGCAATAATGAGTCCCATGGCAAAAAGCACATTCTGCATGCCGGCACGCTAGCCGCTGAGCCTGCAACACGCTATTACCGGCCACAGAAGTTTGTTAGCTTCAGCGGCCGGGATCTCAACAGGGCAGTCGGGAACGCATTGCTTGCCAGCCCGGAGGCGGTATAGGAGTTGACGTGGAAGTCTGGGAATGGTTTCGCAAATGGCAGCTGAAAACCCTGACCTGGATGCATGGTCAGGATACGCTTTATCTGGTCATGCTGGCCGTGGTTGTCGGCATTCTGTCCGGCTACAGCGCCCTGCTGCTCCGCTTCAGTATCGAGTGGGTCAGCCTGTTGTGGACAGGGGAACGAACCTGGGAACAGGTGGTGGGGGCGCTGCCCTGGTACACCTATCTTATCGCACCCACACTGGCCGGCCTGGCCGTCGGCTGGATGGTTGTACGCTTCCTGCCGGGCGGCGAATTGCGCGGCGTACCCGGCGTGCTGGCGGACCTTGTCGAGAGACGGGGGAAAATCAATAACCGGCAGATGGTCACCGAAACCCTGGGCACAGCCGTATCGGTCGGCAGCGGCATCAGCCTGGGACGCGAAGGTCCAACCGTTGCGCTCGGCGCGCTGATTTCCTCAGAAGTCGGTCAACGCCTGCATCTCACCGAACAGCAAATCCGCACACTCATTGGCTGCGGCGTTGCTGCCGGCATCGCATCCTCATTCAACACACCCATTGCAGGCGTACTGTTTGCACTGGAAGTCATCCTTGCCGATTACGCCATTGCCACATTCAGCCCTATCGTCATCGCTTCCGTGCTGGCCACAGTCATTACCCGTTCGGAACTGGGTAACTTCCCAGCCTTTACCATTCCTGAATTCCAGCTGATAAGCGCCTGGGAAATACCTGCCTACCTGTTCATGGGCGTCATCTGCGGCCTGGTGGCATCCGTCCTGATCAAGTCTCTGGCACCCATGCGCGCCTTGCTCGCCCGACTTGTGCCGGACCGCCGCTTTCGCCCTGCCCTGGCAGGCTTTATGCTCGGCCTGCTTGGTCTGCTTATCCCTGAGGTCATGTCCATCGGCTACGATACTGTCGCCTCCATGATGCTCGAACAGATAGAACCCTCGTTCATGCACATGACCATTCCGCTGGGGGCGTTCCTGGCCCTGATTCTCATCGGCAAACTGCTGGCCACGATCATCTGTTCTGCTGGCGGATTCCCCGGCGGTTTGCTCGGACCTTCGCTGTTTCTGGGCGCGGCTGTTGGCGCCCTGTTTGGCGGTACCGTGCATATCCTCATGCCGGCCTATTCCGAGAGTTATGGCGCCTATGCGCTGGTGGCCTGCGGCGCACTGACTGCCGCAGCGCTGCAGGCACCGATTACGATCATGCTCATGGTCTTTGAGATGACGGCGGATTATCACATCATGCTGCCACTGATGGCCGCCTGTAGCGTGGCCACGCTGGTTTCCCGTGCTTTCGGCCGGGCCTCGGTATTCACCGAATCACTGGAAGAGCGCGGCATCAACACCGAATGGGGACGAGAACAATCCTGGATGCGCGCCGTAAAAGTATCGAAGATCCCCTGGCGAAGCATCCCCTGCGTACACCAAAACACGCCACTGGCCGAACTGAAGAAAATCTATGTCAGCTCCGGCAAAGGCTGCGTTCAGATTGTCGATGATGATGGCCTGATGATTGGCCTGGTGACATTTGCCGACCTGCAGGACTGGCTGCTGGACCATTCGCTTGATCTGGCCGTCGTCGCTGCAGAAGTCGCCAATCGCAATGTGCGCGTCATTTCCGAAGAAGGCAGCCTGCTGGAAGCAATCCGCACATTCGATAAGGAAAGCTTCGAGCAGATCCCCGTCGTCTCCGCCAAAAACCCGCGCAAGGTTCTTGGTGTACTGGCACGCAATGCCGTTTTTCAGACCTATCACCAGATGATCGTCAAACATGGAGAGGACAACAGCGCACAAGATGGCTGAACTCAATCCTCAGCAATGCGCTGCTGTCGAGTCCGGTGACGGCCCCCAACTGATTCTTGCGGGCGCAGGCAGTGGCAAAACGCGCACCATTATCCACCGCATCGGCCATCTGATCGCCTCGCGTGGCTATGCGCCGCATCGTATTCTTGCGGTCACATTTACCAACAAGGCGGCCGCCGAATTGAAGTCCCGCCTGTCCCTGCTCATCGGAGATGATGGCGGCGGCGTGGTGTCGGGCACCTTCCATGCGATTTCACTGCGTTTTCTGCGCCGCTATGCCGATACGCTCGGCTACCCAAAAAACTTTCTTGTTATCGACAGCGACGACCAGAAAACACTGATCAAGCGCCTGCTGAAACAGCATAACATCACCACTGAACGCCTGCACCCGTCCTATCTGCTGGGCTGGATCGAACACTGCAAGCATGCCGGCCTGAGTCCTGAACAAAGTCCGGCACAACAATGGAACGATATTTCGCTTAATGAACTGTATCGCGATTATCAGCAGCAATTACGACATCTGGAACGCATGGATTTCTCCGACCTGATTCTGAACACCGTCATGCTGCTGCGCGAGCATCCGCCCATTGCCGCAGCCATTCGTGCCCGCTTTGATCATGTGCTGGTGGATGAATATCAGGATACCAACCCCGTCCAGCACGAATGGCTGATGCTACTCTGCGCCGAACATCATAATCTGACCGTTGTCGGTGACGATGATCAGAGCATTTATGGCTGGCGTGGTGCCGACGTGCGCCATATTCTCGATTTTGAGCGGCTGTGGCCCAATCCGGGCATTCACCGGCTGGAACACAATTATCGCTCCTGTGGTCGAATCCTGACATTGGCCAATGCCGTCATTGACGGCAACACCCAACGCCATGTCAAACAGCTGCGTGCCACGCGTGGCGATGGTGAGATGCCACAATGGATCACCTGCCACGATGAGTTCGATGAAGCGCGTCAGATTGTCCGTCATCTGAAGGAACGCCAGCAACGCGGCATCGCATGGCAGGATATGACCATCCTTTATCGCTCCAACCGCCAGTCTCTGCCGCTCGAACAACGGCTGCGCGAGGAAAACATTCCCTACCGTGTCATCGGTGGCATCGGCTTCTTCGAACGCATGGAAATCAAGGATGCGCTGGCCTTCTGGGCACTGCTCAACCATTGCGCCGATGCCATGCATCTGCTGCGCATCGCCAACAAGCCGAAACGAGGTATTGGCGCCAAAGGGCTGGAAAAGCTCGCTGTCGATCTTGGCAAATCCGGCCTGCGTGTGGCCAAATGGCTGGATCAGTTGACCCAGGGGACATGGCCGGCGCCGTTAAACAAACTTGCACCACTGGCACAGTTGCTGGCGGACATTCGCCCGCATGCACCAGAACTGCCTGACTACGGCCTGTGGCGCATCCTTGAACAAAGCGGTTATCTGAAAAGCCTGCAAGCCATGGGTGAACTGGAAGCGGCATCCCGCGAGGAAAATCTGGTCACCCTGCAATCCTATATTGAGCTTTCGATGGCCAGCGGGCTGACACCGGTCGAATTCATGGACCGGGCGGCACTGCTGCAAAGCGACGAGGAGAACGACGATAACGACGATGCACTCAACCTGATGAGTCTGCATCGCGCCAAGGGTCTGGAATTCGACACGGTCGTGCTATGCGGCGTGGAAGAAGGGCTGCTGCCGCATCAACGCGCTATCGATGAGGGTGAAACGGGTATCGCGGAAGAACGCCGCCTGCTCTATGTCGGGATCACGCGCGCTAAAAACAGCCTGCTGTTGACCTCTGCCCGTCAACGCCGTGTGTTTGGCGATATGGTGTATCCACAACCCAGTCGTTTTATCGCCAACCTGCCACCAGACACCCTGCAGAAGCCTGCTGCCAGTATCCCCTCCGCCATGTCCGGCCCGACAAATATCACCATTGGTGCTCAGGTACAGCACCCCAGTTTCGGTGAAGGCATCGTACTGAGCATGGAAGGCAGTGGCGATGCTATCCGGGTCACCGTACAATTCAGGCTTGCCGGAACCAAACGCCTGATGTTGAAATACGCTGCCCTGCAAACGATCTGAAGGAGAATATCATGGCTGTTACCATCTATCATAATCCACGTTGCTCGAAGTCCCGACAGACCCTTGCCCTGTTACAGGAGCGCGGCGTGGATATCGAGATCATCGAATATCTGAAAACACCACCCACAGCCGAACAGCTTGATCATATCCTGACCCTGCTCGGCATGGAGCCGGAAACACTGATGCGCAAGGGCGAAACCGAATACCACGAGCACTTCAAAGGCAAAAACCTTAATCGCGGCGAAGCCATCGCACTGATGGTACAATATCCGAAAGTTATTGAACGCCCGATCGTCATCAACGGCGACAAAGCCGCTATCGGCCGCCCACCCGAATCGGCCCTGGCTATCCTTTAATACAAACCGGCGCGCTGATAGCGCGCCAGCATTGTGTCATTGCCACTCAGGCCGCCACTATGCACATAAAGGACAGGGCTCTCGATGCGGCCGATATGCTGCAACAGCGTATGCCACATCAGACTGCCGTAAATCAGATCAAACTCGATACCCGCTGCCTTCAGTTCCAGGTACATGGCCAGCAATTCCCTGCAGGGGAAGGCAAAGCGACAGGGGCGATCCGGCTCAATGATCCGTAAATTCTTCGACACAGCCCCCAGCTGCTCCATCTGCCATTGCAGATAAGCCGCATCACCCACCACCGGCGTCGTCAGCACACAAACATCGGGCAAGGCAGCAGCAAGATAAAATGCCGTTGTCCCTGTACCGGCAGGAAGGGCGACATGCAGCGAACGGATGTCCGATTGTTGCTGCCAGCACTGAATCTCTTCCGCCAGCAACGCAATGCCATCCTGCGCCAGCGGATCCGCGCCACCTTGTGGTACCACCAGCACCCCGTCATCTCGCGGTGGCTGCCATACATCCGGGTTGCTTGCTTCATGCAATTGCATGCCCAGTTCCAGTGCCTTGCGCAAATTGCCGCAGGGGCGCTGCCGCAAATGATCGGGCAGGTGTCTTGTCATATAATGGAAACGCCACCCCTTGCGTTGGCACAATGCGGCCAATGCCAGCATCGCATTGGATTGTGCGCCGCCCCGTGACCAAAGCGTATGATAATGATGCGCCGGTGTTTCCAGCAGTCGATACAATTTGCGATATTTATTACCGCTTAACAGCGGGTCAATCCGGTCATCACGTTTGACAAAGAAATGACGTCCGCGAAAAAAGAATGACTCGACAACAGACGCATGCCCATTCATATCAAATCCGCATATTGGCCCTGCGCGCCTAGCCGCCGAGTGAACGGGTTGCCGATTCGATCTGCTCTTTGAGGTCATTCAGTAAATCATTGCGCTTTCGCGTTCGGACTTCTTCAGCCGGAAGATAAGGCAAAAAACGAAATGTTACGGTACCCGGCCGTTTGATAAACTCCTTCCTGGGCCAACATACGCCTGCATTATGCGCCAGAGGCAGAATACCCACGCCCGCCTTCTGAGCCAGCACGATCCCGCCCGGCTGATATTGTCCGGCCTGACCAACTGGCGAACGCGTACCTTCCGGGAAAATCACCACCCAGCGCCTGGCATTGAGAAATGTCCGTCCCTGCCCGATAACCTGCCGAATCGCTTCACGGGGATTACCTCGCCGGATTGCAATGGCGCCGATGCTCCACAAGGCCCAGCCGAAAATCGGGATATAAAACAGCTCTCGCTTCAGAATCCAGCTGTAGGGCGGCACCAGCAACGGCATCATCACCGTTTCCAGCGCCGACTGATGTTTGCCCATAACCACGCATGGCTGATCGGGAAAATGTTCCTGTCCTTCCACGCGTATATGAATATTGCAACACACACGCAACAAGCAGCGGACTGTGGCTGACCAGGCACTGGCCCACATCCATGATGCACGGAACCCAAATGGCCGGCTGCCAACAACCAGCAATGAAAATAATGGTGTCAGCGTGAAAAAACACAGATTAAAAATAGCCGAACGGAGAATCAGCATGGTGCCCCCAGGATGTCATCAACAGCTGTCGCAAGATCGGCCACTGCCCGAATATCCGGCTGTAATGTATCTGCCTCCCTGAGAATCACTGCAGCATCACCATAACCACTCTGCACTAGCATGGCAGGCACCCCAGCCGCCTTGGCCGCCGCAACATCGCGTACGGAGTCCCCGATCATCAATGCTTGCCGTGGATTAGCGGACAGACCCAGCCTCTGCAGGCATTCATGCACCAGACCCGGACGCGGCTTGCGGCACATGCAGGCATCATCCGGACCATGCGGACAATATGCCACGTGCACCACCTGTCCTCCGGCTGCTGCAATCGCTGACATCATTTTCTCATGAATTGCCGCAAACGTCGCTTTATCAATCATGCCACGCGCCAGCGCCGACTGGTTACTGGCAATCGCGACTGCAATACCGGCCCGGGACAGGCGCGCAATGGCCTCAAGACTGCCGGGGATCGGCCGCCACTGTTCCGGCGACAGAATATAGTTCGGCGAATCGAAATTGATCACACCATCCCGATCGAGAACCACCGCTTCCAACTGTTTCATACAAGAGAAACGTTAAGGCCAATATCTGCAAATGCAATGCGCAAAAAGGGCGGCCCGTACAGGCCGCCCTGATGCAATAGTATGCGCAGATTATCCGAAAATCGGGAAATGCGCGCTGGAGGCCATGAAAAACAGCATCGGAATCGACAGAATCGTATTCGTGCGGCTGGCGATCAAAGCCTTCTTGCCCGCAGCTGCCTTTTCATCCGCTGTTGCCTCAACCATGCCGATAACTTTCTGCTGATTTGGCCAGATAATAAAAAATACATTGGCCCACATAATCAGACCGAACGTCGCGCCGATCATGATATCCACGCTGATGGCACCGGCACCGCCGCTCTTCCACAGCCCACCCAGCAACATCAGCCCAAACACAACCGTCGCCAGTGCAGCCCAGCGAAACCAGAACAACGCCCGGCGCACAATACTGCCTTCCTTGAACAAATCCGCCTTGGTGTCAGCCGAAACATTGCCCAATGCCGGCACCTGCACAAAATTGAAATAATACAGCAGGCCGATCCAGGTAATGCCAGCTATAAAATGACCCCAACGGGCTACCGCGCCCGCGACCTGGTCGCCATCCAGGCCACCACCAGTTGCGGTAGCCACGGCAATCAACACAAATGCCAGCACAAAGCCGGCAACAATGGCCATCTTGTGATTCGTAAAAATAATCATTTCATCCTCCAAAGGCCTTGGCCTTTTAATCTAACAGGCTCAATACTAGAAAGGTTTCAAAAAAATACCGCCCAGGCAAATTATGGTCTTTCCCTATTATA
Organism: uncultured Zetaproteobacteria bacterium; assembly: GCA_964613235.1. GTDB lineage: Bacteria > Pseudomonadota > Zetaproteobacteria > Mariprofundales > Mariprofundaceae > J005. The sequence goes on from CAZTGM010000012.1 coordinate 26,611, forward strand.
TACCCTAAAGCATGACAATGCTTGCCAAACACCATGATTCCCGGCTTGAATTGCCAAACTTTAAAACTCTGTTCGGGAGCCAGCATGAATCCTGCCGCACTACTACGCACCGGCATCATCGGAAGCATCGTTTCAGCCCTGTTTTGTTTCACCAATTTACTGGATGAACTACTGGCCTTTTCCGGCCTGCCCTCGCTACTCGCCTACAGCGGCAATATCAGTGCGCTGGCACTGGCCCTGTTCCTCTTGCTGGCCATGTATGGTGGCCTGAAAAAACTGGAGCGCACAAACATAAGTTCCGATTAGGGCTTGCACTTTTACAGCGGATGGCTTACCACTCGCGCTGCACCAGTGATTTTCGGCATTCCAGGAGAGGTCATGGACGAGCAACGTAAACCGGCATGGCAGATGAACAAGCGGGACATCCTGTTTCTCTGCATTATCGCCGCAGTGATTTTGCTGTTGGTACTGGGTACAAAGGAACGAACCACCCGCCCCGTGCCCGATGACGATATTCATCTGCACAGCACATCACGAGCCGCCTGTATGCAGTGTCATGGCCAGCAGGGCGTCCGCCCGCAACCGCCCGGACATACCCGCGCCGATCAATGTTTTCAGTGTCATCAGCAACCCGAAGGCTGGCAGGGGAACCGACGTTGAAGCATATCGGCATTACTTGCAAACCGAATGACCCGCGCGCCACATCGCTGGCGCTGGAACTGTGCGACTGGCTGAAAGATCGCCAATGCGAGGTCTGCCTGGATGAATCACTGAGCGCGCATGCGCACCGCGACTGTCGTCCCGTTGAGCAGATGATCTCTGACATCGAACTGATGATCGTGCTCGGCGGCGATGGCACCCTGCTACATACCGCACGCCGTTTCATCGGCAGTGAGATGCCGATTCTCGGCATCAATCTCGGTCGACTGGGCTTTCTCACCGATACGCCCGTCGGCAATATGTTCGATGTTGTCAGCGAGATTCTTGACGGCAATCTGAAAACCAAACGTCATTTTTCGCTATTCGCCGAAAGCTGGCGCGGGCAAGAATGCCTGAACAGCGGTTATGCCATTAATGATGTCGTCATTCAGCGTAGTGCGCACCCACGCATGATCGAATTCGCCATGTCCATTCGTGAACAATTCGTATTCCGCATGCGCGGCGATGGCCTGATTCTGGCCACACCAGCCGGCTCCACTGCCTATGCATTATCCGCCGGCGGTGCCATTGTGCATCCGGAAGTCGAGGCCATCAGCGTTGTTCCTGTATGTCCGCACACGCTGTCCAATCGGCCGATCATTATTCCCGCCCGTGATCACATCGAGCTGCATCTGATCGACACGCCCGGCTCAGCCGCATTGAATCTGGACGGACAGGAACACATGGAACTGCAGCAGGGCGACCGCATTACCATTCGCAAGGGTCCGGAAATTTCACTCGTCTATCTGCCTGAACGTCATTATTTTGAAGTGCTGCGCACCAAACTACACTGGGCCGGACAACTCGAAGTCAAATCCTGATGTTGTCCTCGCTCTGCGTTCGACAATTTGCACTGATCGAAGCCGTCGATCTGGAACTCGGACCGGGCATGACGGTATTCACCGGCGAAACCGGTGCCGGCAAATCCATGCTGATCGATGCGCTCGGTGCCGTATTCGGCGCCCGGGCCAATGCCGACTGGGTACGCCATGGCGCGGACAAGGCCGAAATTATTGCTGTATGGGAAGGTGATGATGCATACATTCGGGAGCTGCTCAAAGCGCAGGATATCGACAGCGATGATACACTGATTCTGCGCCGCACGATCACGGCCGATGGACGCTCTCGCGCATTCGTCAACGGTATACCGGTGCCGGTGCGCCTGCTGCAGCAAATCGGCCGACACTGCCTCGACCTGCACGGCCAGCATGAACATCAGGCACTGCTGCAAAGTGACTTTCAGCGCCGCATACTCGACGACCAGGTCGATCCTGCACTGCTGGCATCCGTGCACTCGGCATTCGCCGACTGGCATGAGCAGCGGCGCAGACTGGCCGATTTTCATCAGCAATCCGATGAAACCCGGCAACAGGCCGAATGGATGCGCCTGGAACTGGCACGCCTGCAGGAACTGACACCTGAGCCTGGTCTGATGGAACGTCTGGAGCATGAGATCGAACAGGGGCGTCACCACAGCCAGTTACAACAGGCTGCTGCAACAGCCCTGATGTTGCTGGATGAAGGCGAACCCGGCAGTCGGGATATGCTAGCCAAAGCAACCCATGCACTCGAAGCATGCGCTCATATGCATCCGGCGCTGGCGCACAGCCTGGAACTGCTGCAACAGGCGGACACTTTGATCGCTGAGGCACTGCCGGACTTACGCGAGGTCATGCAACAACCCTTCGATGAACAGGCCCTGCATGCAGCCGCAGAACGTCTGATGAACCTGCATGATGCCCTGCGCCGCCACCAGACGGATGAAGCCGGCCTGCTGGAATTGCAGCAATGCTGGCAGCGACAACTGGAACAGCTCGATACGGCAGGCTGGGATGTCGAAGCCTTGCAGCAGGCGCTGCAGGAAGCGGAACAACACTATCTGGCCGCGACCGGCAAGCTGCATGAAGCGCGCCGACAGGCTGCCGATGCACTCACCACCTCGTTGCGCCCCTTGCTGGACCGCCTGGCCCTGCAAGGCATGAATGTACGTTTTCATATCGAAGCAGAGCAGGATGCTGACCATTGGCATGCCCATGGTCGTGATCGCATCGGCATCGACATCATGGCCAATCCGGGGGAACCCTGGAAACCCTTGAACACGACGATTTCCGGCGGCGAGTTATCCCGTTTTGTTCTGGCGCTGAAAGGCTGTGATGCCCTGAAGCATGCACCACCACTGGCGGTTTTCGATGAAGTGGATAGCGGCGTCGGCGGCGAAACTGCATGGTGCATCGGGCAACTGCTGGCCACCATGGGAAACAAGCGACAGGTGCTGGTTATTTCGCACCTGCCGCAGGTGGCCGCCTGTGCGCATCAACAGATACGTATCTGCAAGCAACATCGCGATGGGCGCACACTGACCACACTCGAGCCGGTACAGGCCAGTGACAGGGAGGGGGAAATCGCCCGCATGCTTGGCGGCGACGATGCGCCGAGCAGGGAACATGCGCGTTCATTTCTTGCACGCGGCAGGGAGCGGCGCTAATGCCGCACCGCATCATCATCCGCCCGGCTGCTGCGGCCGATGTGGAAAAAATCGAAACACTGCTGCAACCGGTGGCCCGCCAACATCTGATTCTGCCACGCAATCGCGATAATCTGTTCCAGCATCTGCAGGAATTTCTTGTTGCCGAATACGATCAGCAACTGGTCGGCGTCGTGGCCATGCATATCTACGGCACCAATCTGGGCGAAATCCGCTCGCTGGTCGTCGATGCGGATTACCGCCAGCACGGCATCGGCAGCCTGCTGGTCAAAGCATGCGAACGCTGGGCCAAGGGTCTGGGTATCGTGCGCCTGTTTGCGCTAACCTATGTGACCCGTTTTTTCATGCGCCTTGGTTACACACAGGTATCCAAGGAAAGCCTGCCGCACAAAATCTGGACCGTATGCGTGCACTGTGAAAAATTTGCCGATTGCGATGAAATCGCTGTGCAGAAGACCTTGTCCGATGCGCCGATACAACCGATGAAAATGATTCCAATTCTTGAAGCCGTCGAGGATGATCAGGACAAGCGCTGAATCAGTTCCTCCACGGCCTGACGCGCCTTCTGCAACGCTTCGGCATCCTGACTGCTGAGACAAATCTTGCCACACGGTTCCGGCCCGCAGCGACCGGGATAGGAGCCGATTTCCACCTCCTCAAATGCCAGCTGAATGTCGGCCAGGGCTGCGGCAAAACGGCTTTCGGGCAGACACACTTCGACCTCGTGCCGGATAAACGGTCGCCCACCGAAATCCGGCAAAATGGCAGCCAACTGGGAAGCGAAAATATCCGGCACGCCGGCCAGCACATACACATTGCCGATATGTGCGCCGGGGGCAATGGACTTCTCGCAAATGATCGGCCGTGCCCCGTCCGGCAGGCGCGCCATGCGGCGTCGGCCGGCATTCAGTTGATCTGCACCATAATATTGCCGCATAACGTCCAGCGTCTGCTGATGCTCCAGCAGCGGTACGGCAAAGGCATCAGCCACACACTGCATCGTGATATCATCATGCGTCGGCCCAATGCCGCCGGAGGTAATCACCGCATCGAAGCCACCACGTAAACGATTGAGTGTTGTGATAATGTTTTCACGCTCGTCCGGCACCACAACGATCTCGCCCAGCCGGCAGCCACAGACAAACATCTTCTGAGCCACCAGATAAGCATTGGCCTCCCGCGTGCGGCCGGAAAGAATTTCATTGCCGATCACCAGCATGGCGAGATTCTTGTGCGTCATGCGGCCAGTGTAGAAAAGAAGCCGTATTTTCTCCAGTAACACATGTGGCATCCGATGCCGACAAGGTTTATAGTCGCCGCCAAATTCCACAAGGGGGCTGTAATGACCTATTTCGACAGCAACAAGCCTGCTGAAACCCTGATTCCGTCCCTGAAATCACTGTTCAGCGACCCGGCGAGCTTTTTCGCTGATCTTCCCATTCACCCGTTTTACCGTAACGGCATCTTTCTGTCCTCTTTAACCATGCTGGTCTTTTCATTCCTGGCCGTACCGTTTCACGGCATGGCGACGCTGTTCCTGTTTCCAATAAGCTGGGCCATGTTCCTGCTGTTTATCTGGGCTTGGGCTCGCTATCTGGGCTGGAGCATGCGCACCATTCCGCGCCTGCCCATGCCGCGTCTTCTGGCCTTCAATATCGCCAGCTACTGCGCCATTCCGCTGGCCCTGCTGGCGATCCCCTATATCGGCCTTCTCGGGCCTGTTGGCAGCATCTACCTGCTCTGGCAGGCACTGGTTCACCGTGGCAAGGTAAATTCGGCCACGGCATTAATGATGAGTATTGTGCCGGCCGCCGTGCTGGTCGCCATCTGCGCCGTCCTGTGGATCATGATGCTGTCCGTTAGCGTCCACATCGGTGCATAAGACTTACATCGCGGCCCAGGCAAGCAGCGCATAACGCGCTGCCTTGCCGAGGGTCACCAGCAGAACAAACAACCATAACGGGCTACGTAACAGGCCCGCGACCAGACACAGTGGATCGCCAACGAACGGCAACCAGGCAAACAGCAGCGCCGGTTGCCCGAAACGTGAAAACCACTTCTCCGCACGATCGACCGTGGCCTCATCCATACGCAGCCAGCGCCGATGCAAAGCAGCATTGCCCAGCCGCCCCATGGCATAGGTAATCACACTACCCAGCACATTGCCCACCGTCGCTGTCAGCACCAACAGCAACGGCGCAGCACCTTCATGCAGGCGAAACAGCAGCAGGGCTTCCGACCCGCCGGGCATCAGCGTGGAGGAAATCAGCGCCGAAATGAATAAACTCCAGTCCATCGGACAAGGCTAGCCGTTTGACTCAGCTGCCGATAGCAACGGGACAGCCCCGCATGGTCTTTGCATCAACGCAGGGGTATGATCACGCAATGCATGTCCGTGATGCCCTGCTTGTCCGCAAATCGGTACGCGCCTTCCTGGATCGGCCTGTACCACACACGCTGATCGAGAAGATACTGGATGCTGCAAGGCATGCGCCAAGCGCTGCCAATACGCAGCCCTGGCAGGTAGCCGTCGTTAGCGGCGCACACAAACAATCCCTGCAACAGCAACTGGAGCATGCCTTCCGCACGGGCATCCCGGCACACATGGATTATCGATATTACCCGCAACACTGGCGCAGCCCGTATCGCGAACGGCGACAGGCCTGCGGCCTGCAATTGTATGAAGCCGTAGGCATTGACCAGCAGGACAAGCAGCGCAGGCAAGAGCAATGGGCCGCCAATTACCGTGCCTTCGATGCCCCGGTGTTTCTGTTTTTCTTTCTCGATGCCGATATGGAAGCAGGCTCCTGGCTTGATTGCGGCATGTTTTTGCAATCGCTGATGCTGGCAGCCGTCGCTTTCGACCTGGCCACCTGCGCCCAGGCGGCACTGGCCGAATACCCCGATATCGTCAGGCAAGCACTCGGCTATGATGAAACACACATCCTGCTGTGCGGCATGGCACTGGGCTATGAAGATACCGGCGCCCCGGTAAACGGCTATCGCACGCCGCGCGAGGATGTGCATACTTTCACCCGTTTTTTCGATTGAATCGGCAACAGGAGAAGCATATGCAAACACAAGGCATCGCCGTTATGGCATCGGGCAAGGGCAGCAATCTGCAGGTCATCCTGCAGGCTATCGCCGACGGTCGCTGCCCGGTGGACATTGCGCTGGTGATTTCCGACAAGGCCAATGCCGGTGCGCTGGACATCGCCCGTCAAGCCGGCGTGCCGGAAGTGCTGCATATCGATCCCAAAGCGTTCGCTAACCGTGCCGAATTCGACATGGCCTGCGCCAAAGCCATTGATCAGGCGGGTTGCCAGTGGATCGTACTGGCCGGTTATATGCGCATTCTGTCTTCCGCGTTCGTACAGCATTTCAGTGGCCGCATTATCAACATCCACCCCTCACTGCTGCCATCCTTTGCTGGTGCGCATGCCGTGGAAGATGCTTTGGCCTACGGCGTCAAGATCAGCGGCTGTACCGTGCATCTGGTCGATGAAGTGCTTGATGGCGGACCAATTCTGGCCCAGGCCGTTGTCAGCGTGCAGGACGATGATGACCGCGATTCCCTGCATGCACGTATTCAGCAGCAGGAGCACCGCCTCTATCCGGAAACACTGGCGCGCATTGTGCAGCATGGTTTCCACATCGAAGGACGCACCGTCCACTGGCTGGGGTAGGCGACATTAACCAACCGATGTCGCACTGGGTGCGACATCCATGTGTACAGGCGGCAAAATGAACACTGTGTCACCGGAATTTTGGGAGGATTCCCAATCTATTTA
>CAZTGM010000013.1:0-32825 GCA_964613235.1 uncultured Zetaproteobacteria bacterium
TCCTCATACCATGCCGCCACTTTCAGGCTCATTTATGGATTGGAAAATACTGCGGTCTACACGGTTGCCTGTTTTTGGCAATTCGTTGTTGACAGTGCCGGGGTGCCTTCGTACCGTTCGCCGCCTATTCCCCGGTAGCTCAGTTGGTAGAGCAGGTGGCTGTTAACCACCCTGTCGCTGGTTCGAGTCCGGCCCGGGGAGCCAGTTCAAAGAATAAGGGCGTCTAACGCCGACCACGTAACCCGCTGAAAGGCGGGTTTTTTCTTGCCTTCATCATCTAATAGCGTCTAGCGTAGAGCAACCACATCGAAGCGTTTTATGGGTAGTGTTTGTGGGTAGTGAATGGGTAGTGGCCGAAAAAGCTACCCAAATGGGGTGTGTGCGTGGCGAGAACAGCGAAACCGATTACAGCGGTGGCGATCCGTAAACTGAAGCGCCCTGCATCTGGTAAACCGGCCCGTCTGTATGATGGTAATGGCCTGTTTTTCGTGCGTGGCGTGCATAAGGACGTGTGGCGCTTTCGCCATCGGCAGAACGGTTGTGATCGTTGGCTAACGCTCGGTGAGTTTCCGGCCATGAGCCTGAAAGAAGCGCGGCTGGCTGCGGATAACGCCCGTGAATCCATTGCACGTGGCGATGACATCCGGCAATCGGCAACGTTCGAGGCATCTGCATTGCGCTGGCTTGAACATGCCGGGAGCAGCTGGACGGGCAAGACATACCGAAAAGCCCACACGTGGCTGGAGCGGGATGTGTTTCCGTACATTGGCGAAAAACGCATGGATGAGATCGAAGCCCGCGAGATATTGGCCCTGCTCCGGCGTGTGGAAGCTGCAGGGAACCTGTTCAAGGTGCGGCGCTTGCATGGATACATCCGGCGTGTATTCAGCCATGCCATTAGCCATGGTGATGCTGGTCGCAACCCTGCCGCTGATCTGAACCTGAGTGATCTGTTTCCACCATCACGGCCTGTTCATCGCCCTGCATTCACCACCACGAAAGATGCCGGGATGCTGATGCGCCTGATTCGGGAGTATCCTCAACCGGTAGTCAGGGGCGCACTGCTGATGCTGGCATGGACGTTATCGAGGCCCGGTGAAGTGAGGATGATGCGCTGGGAAGACATCGACCGGCAGCAATGGCGCTACACCGTCACGAAAACAAACACACCGCATGCCGTACCCTTACCAAGGCAGGCTATGGCATTGCTTGATGAACTGAGGCCGCTGACAGGACGTGGTGAGCTTGTCTTCGCCGGATTAAGGCCGGGGCGTCCATTATCCGAGAACACATTCGCCATGGCATTGAGATCCACGGGCATCGACACACGAACGGAGCATTGTGCACACGGTTTCAGAGCTATGGGCCGCACACTACTTGCCGAGCAGGGATATCAACCTGAGCTGATCGAACGGCAGCTTTGCCACAAGCAAGCTAACGACACCGTGGCAGCCTATGCGCGCGAAACATTGCTGCGCGAACGCACGGCGATGATGCAGGCGTGGGCCGACCTGCTGGATGCATGGGCCAGAGGGGCGGATGTAATACCGCTGCGAACGGTTTGATCTGGCCTGAAGCCACGACATGGTGTGTCTATGGGTAATTGACATGCCTGATGTTGTGGTTGTATGGTTCAGGCTAATGCTGTCCGGCGGTATATAAAATAAGGCCGGATATATCCAGTGTGTTGCGGCATTGGATGAATCGACGGGATGTCACCAGCAAAAGCTGTGGCCGTAGCAGCGTTGTTAAAATTCGGATAGCCAGTGACCTTGGCACGGTGCTGGCGAAACAGGCGGGATGCCTACCAGGCTGATGAATTGCGATGAAGGACGGGATGTCTGGAGCAGCATCAACACAATGGTGAGGTATCCCTAATGACCCAAGTATCTGAAAAAATCGAAATCGACTATTTTCTTCGGCTTCCGGACGTTCTGAAAATCATTCCCGTAAGTCGCGCTTCCTGGTGGGCTGGCGTTGCTAGTGGCCGCTATCCGCAGGCGGTAAAGCTTTCGCCCCGCTGCACAGCATGGCGTGCGAGTGATATCAAAAAACTGATAGAAGAGCTGGCAAAAGGAGCCGGCGATGAGTGAAAGAAAAAGCCCGGCCGAAACCGGGCACAAATCAAAAGCTGTGTGTGCAGACAGCCGCAACAGCCTAACACTGACGGGCGTAATCGCCAAGCCAAGCCAGCCATTGATATTGCCGATGGTGATTACCCGACAGGTGCATGCATTCAACGGCCTGATGGTGTTTTCATCGGGCTTCGGCTTACCGGTTTGGAAGCAGCCACGATAAAACGTCTGCCTATCGGCAGCCAAATTCGCGTTTCTGGCCGCTGGGAGCGACGTGAACGTGGCGATGGCAAAAAGGTGCGGTGTTTCGTGGTCTCAGGGTTGCGGAGGGTAAAGCCATGAGCGATATCCAAACCTTCATTGATGACGCGCGACGCACTGTGGATGAAGCGCTGAGTGAGCTGGACGAGGTGTGGCCGGATGTTATTCCGCTTGATCGAGTCGAACACCCCGATCCGTTGGATATGCGGCTGGTTCCGTTCGCTGATGTGGTATCCCATGTCTCCGATGTGGTGCAGGTACCGCCAATCGTAACGTGGGGAATTGCAGTGTCGGTGTTGGCCACCGCAATTGGTCGCAGGGCCAAGGTGAAACTGCCAGCGCATATCGAACCTTCGCCAATATGGACGTGCAGCATCCTGCCCCCGGGAAGCCGAAAGTCCGGTGTGTTTTCTGTAATGGTGAAGCCCATCTCTGATATCGAAGCTGAACTGCAGGAAGCATGGCATGCCGAGTGGCTGATGTGGCGTGCGGAAGCCGATCTCGCCGAGGCAGCAATACAGGCGCTGAAGAGCGAGTCCAAGAAGAAAGGCGCAGACCGGCGAGCGCTGGCCATGCAACTGGTTGAAGAAAAGCGAGTGCTTGAGGAAGAGCCTGTGAAGCCGCTCCTGTACCTGACAGATACAACAACCGAGGCCTTGCGCAAGGTACTACACGAGCAGGGCAGTATCGGCCTGTTGTCCGCGGAAGGTGCGAGCGTGACGGAATGCTTTGGCCGGTACAACGGCAACCGAGGCGCCGATATGTCGCTGTTTCTGCTGGCGCATGCGGGAGATCAGGACAAAGGCGGTCGCGTAGGTGGGACGTATGGCGTCCGGGAGGCGCTGGCAACCGTTGGTATCACCGCACAGCCAGACGTACTCAAGGCGATTGGCAGCGACACCCTTGCCCAAGGTCGCGGTTTGGTCGACCGGCTGTTGTTTCTGGTGCCGGAAGATCCCCGGGGTACACGAACATACCGTGGTTGTAGCCATCTATCAGAGGCTATTGCCAGTAGATGGGCTGGTATCATTCGCTTCATTATGCGGGAAGATCCGCCAGAAACACCAGCGTTGGTGGGGGTTTCTTCTGAAGCTGGCGCCGCTTGGGTCGAGTTTGCGGAAGATATCGAGGCCAGACAGAAAGAGGGCGGCGATCTGCGGTATATGAGCGGCTTCGCATCGAAGTTAGCTGGGGCAGTCGGGCGCATTGCGCTGGCCTATCATTTTGCACAGGGCAAGGACAGCCGCGCCGAAATTGACCAGCAGACAATGCTGCAGGCCATAGGCATGGGCGTCGTCCTGATTGACCACGCAAAAGCAGCCCGGCAGCTAATGGGTGAAGATGCGGCCACGGCGAGAGCGCGGCAAGTGCTGGCTTGGCTACAACGCAATGGCAGGGAAAGCGTGAAGCCGCGGGATGTGGTGGCAGCTGGCGCTGGCGGTTGCAAGTCAGCTGAGGAAGCAAAAGCAGCATGTCGCAAACTGGAGGAGCACGGCTACCTGGTGGCTGAAGAGGTTGAGCATACCGGGCCGGGTCGGAAGCCGGGCGAGCTGTGGCTGCTCAATCCTAGGGTTGACCTAGCCCAGCAAATCCAGCAAAACCAGCAAAATAGCCCTGAAACCGGAGTTTTGCTTGATTCGCTTGATTTGCTGGGTGGGGTAGAACCTGAAAATCGGGGTGGTGATCAATGAGCGTGATGACTCTTGCTGATGTGCTGAGGAGGCTGGCAGGGGAAGCAGCTCCGGAATCGACACCTGATGAAAGCGGCTCATGCATTCACTGTGGCAGGGAAACACGATCCATGCTTACCACACCGGGCAAGGGGTGGCGGTGGTTGTGTAGTGCTTGCTACGACACCCGATCGCCCAAGGACCTGCCAACGACTACCCGTGAAATCGACCTCACCATCTCTGACGCCCAGCGCATTATCCGACGACTCAGGGCAGCGGGCTATGCCCTGAGCGTGGTGAATGGAGAACTGTCCACATGCCCGGCTGACCTGACGGATGAGCAGCTGGCATACCTATCGGAGCATGAGGCCGCAATCGTGGCTGAACTGGAGGAGAAATGATAACAGCAAGCATATCAGGGAAACTGGCGTTTGATCCGCGACCAATCCAAACCAAGAGCGGCAAACCAATGACAACGGCGCGATTAGCCTGCAGCGATGATGATGGTCATACGATATGGATTGACCTGCTCGCCTTCGGTAACAATGCAGAATGGCTGGCACGTTCGATCAAGGGCGACCGCATATCAGCCATTGGCGTGCTGAAGCTGAACGTCTGGGCGGACAAAAACACCGGCGAGGAAAAGCAGTGCCTGCAACTTGTGGTAGACAACATGGTGAGCAACGCACCAAAACCAAGGAGGAATCATGACTGATGAATTCATGGGGATAGACCCCGGCAAAAACGGTGCCCTTGCGATTATACACTCGGATGGTGCAGAAGCATGGCATTACCCCGGCGATGTGGCGCTAGCGGTTGATCTGGTTCGGTCGGTATTGCTAACACAGCGGCCTGTGCTGGCGGCGATAGAGAAAGTGGGGGCCAGACCTGGGCAAGGGGTTACGTCGATGTTCAACTTCGGAGCCAACTATGGTCAATGGATCGGGATACTGGCTGCGCTTGGCGTACCGTACGTGATGGTGCTACCCCAAACATGGCAGAAGGTTGCGCTGGATAGCGGAGGCGGCTCAGCAAAGGATCGGTCGCTGGCATGGGCACGCCGACGCTTTCCGGACGTTGATCTGTCATTGAAAAAAGACGATGGCAAGGCTGATGCACTGGGGCTGGCCGTATATGCCCGCCACATTGCATGTGATGAATGGTGGAAGAAGGGGTGATGCATGCAGATAACGTTTGATGAAGATGGGTTTAACCAATACATGGCCATACTGGCTGATGCGAAGAAGACCGGGGCAACGGTAGAGATCGTCGGTCTGTGCTCCGGGCCTTGTGCCCGGTGTGGTGACGATACTGACCGGATGCTGGAATACCCGGACGAAAGGCAAGCGGAGTGGGTGTGTCATGAGTGCAAGTAAAGATCATGTCGCAACCAAGCCAGCTAGGGACGCCAGAGGCAGGCTGTTACCGGGGCATACAGCCAACCCAAAGGGCAGACCTAACGGTGCCCGTGACAGGCGTTCAGCGGTTTATCGTGAGCAAATCGAGGCTGCTATGCCTGAGCTGATCGAAACCGTACTGAACAAGGCGCGAGAGGGTGATATGACAGCGGCACGGATTCTATTCGATCGGGTGTTGCCACCACTAAAGGCTGTGAATATGCCGCTGCCAGTCCCCGTTCATGGGGCAAGTACAGCTGAGCGTGTTGAGGCCATCATCAAGGGCGTGACTGACGGGCAGGTGGCTGTGGCTGATGCCGTAGCCCTGATTCAGGCGCTTGCTATGGCGTCAAGGCTTGGTGGCGATGAGTCACCGGAGCCTGTATTCAATGTCATTCTGAGCGGTAAGGATGCGCAAGGCGATGGCTGACTTTGCCAAAGCCGGAGCCGGTCGAACATGCCCAAGCGGTGCATTTATTGGGTAGTGTTTGTGGGTAGTTACGGTCTGTGATGGTTGATAAATAAGGCAATACGGCTCCGGCCCGGAGCCAGTTCGGGACAAAAGTGGGCACTCCTCCGGGGGTGCCCTTTGTTGTTTTACTGCTCTCTTTCCGAATAAAAAGCGACTATAGTAACAGTATCCGATGGTGGTGTTTATGCGGCATGCACTGGACAAAGCTGTTCTGAAAGACGTTTACGGACGCATGGCGAAACGCTATGACATGCAGCATGCCTTGCTGACAGCAAGAGCCGATCAGCGGGGCAGGAAGATGCTGGTTTCGTATGCGGTTTCCGAGGGCGATCAGGTGCTGGATTGCGGAGCGGGAACAGGCAGTACCGGTTTGATGGCTGCTCGGCGTGTCGGTGTGAAGGGCCATGTGACGATGTTCGATCTCAGTGAAGACATGCTTGCCGTGGCCAGAGCGAAAATCGCGCAGGATGGGTTGCAGGAGCGGGTATCTTTCCGCAGTGGTGATATGGAACATCTTCCTTTTGCGAATGAAAGTTTCGATGTCGTGCTTTCCACCTACAGCCTTTGCCCGCTGTACGATCCACAGCAGGGGGCACGGGAAATGTATCGGGTGACGAAGCCGGGCGGCAGGCTGGCGATGGCGCATTCGACGGTGCCGGCTGGGCGAATCGTGAAATGGCTGGCCGACCGGGTGGAGGATATCGCCTGGCGTTTTCCCTGGCTGTCGATGGGCTGCCGGGCTGTGGATGTTTTGCCGACCCTTGAACAGGCGGGCGGCAGGCTGTTGATACTCAGGCGAATCGGTGTCCCGTTATGGCCGTTTCTGGTGTTTGTGATGGAGAAGCCGCGCAGCTGAGGGTTGTTTGCGGTTGCCAAATGGTTTCTTATCATCAGATTTGACGCATGACGGCTGGAGGTTCGGAACGATGACAGCATTCCGCATGGAACATGATTCAATGGGTGAGATGCAGGTGCCCGCCGATGCCATGTATGGCGCCTCGACGGCCCGGGCCGTCGAGAATTTTCCGGTATCCGGCATACGCTTTCCGCGCGAGTTCATTCGTGCGTTGGGACGCATCAAGCATGCGGCGGCTGAAGTGAATTGCGACCTGGGCAAACTGGATGCAGCCCGTGCCGCGTTGATTGACCGGGCAGCGCGCGAAGTGGCAGTGGGCGACTGGGATGCGCATTTCCCGCTGGATATTTTTCAGACAGGCTCGGGCACATCCACGAATATGAATGCCAATGAGGTGATAGCGCATCGTTGTGCGCAACTGGATGCGGACATTGCAGTGCACCCCAACGATCATGTGAATATGGGCCAGTCATCCAATGATGTGATTCCGACCGCCATTCATGTATCCGCCGCCGATCAGCTGGTGCATGTCCTGCTGCCTGCACTGGAGCATCTGCATGACACACTGGCGGAGAAGGCCGAGGAAACAAATGATGTGGTGAAGATCGGTCGTACGCATCTGATGGATGCAACACCGGTGACACTGGGGCAGGAGATTTCCGGCTGGGCACGTCAGGTGGCACTGGGTGTGGAGCGACTGAAGGCCTGTCTGCCGCGCCTGTGCGAGTTGGCACAGGGAGGCACGGCGGTCGGCACAGGATTGAATACGCATGCGGAATTTGGCCGCCGTGTGGCGGAAACGCTGGCGCGCGAATACGATATTCCGTTTGTGGAAGCAGACAATCATTTCGAAGCACAGGCGGCACAGGATGCAGCGGTGGAGCTCTCCGGAGCCTTGCGCACGCTGGCGGTTTCTCTGGTCAAGATTGCTAATGACGTGCGCCTGCTGAACATGGGGCCGCGTTGCGGTATCGGTGAAATTACCGTACCGGCCGTGCAGCCCGGTTCCTCAATCATGCCCGGCAAGGTCAATCCGGTCATTGCCGAGTCGCTGGCCCAGGTTTGTGCTCAGGTCATCGGCAATGATGCGGCCATTGCCTTTGGCGGCGCCTCAGGTCTGCTTGATCTGAATGTCATGCTGCCGGTGATGGCACATAATCTGCTGGAATCCGAGCACCTGCTGGCCAATGCCGCGCGCATGTTTGCCGATAAATGCATCACCGGTCTGGCCGCGAACCGGGACAAATGCGCCGAACAGATCGAATGGAGCATGAGCATGGTGACCGCGTTGGCACCGGTTATCGGCTATGAACAGGCGGCAGGATTAGCCAAGCGTGCTGTGGAGGAAGGCAAAACCGTGCGTCAGCTCTGTCTGGAAGAAAAGGTGTTGGCAGCGGAAGAGCTTGACCGCCTGCTTGATCCGGCAACGATGCTGTCTCCCTGCGTCTGAGTCATGCCGCGAACTCGACTTTGGTGCTGATATTTCGTAACCTCCGCCGCGTTGAATCAGTGAGGTGGTCACGGTAATGGCAGCAGCGATTTTGGCATTGGCAGATGGTCGGATCTTCAGGGGTGAGGCGCTGGGGGCCTGTGGACATACCGTTGGCGAGGTATGTTTCAATACCTCCCTGACCGGCTATCAGGAAATCCTGACCGATCCTTCCTATACGGACCAGATTATCACCTTTACCTATCCGCATATCGGCAATGTTGGCATCAATGCCGCAGACATGGAGTCTGAGCGTGTTGCCGTGCGCGGTCTGATCGTGCGTGCGCCGGCCCGCATTACGTCGAATTATCGTCAGGAACAGGATCTGGCCGACTGGCTGCAGCAGCAGGGCGTCGTCGGGATTGCCGGCATTGATACACGGGCACTGGTACGTCACCTGCGCGATCATGGTGCGCAGAACGGCGTCATTGCTTCCGATGGCATGGATGAGACAGAGGCTGTGGCTATGGCGCGTGGCTGGCAGGGACTGGAAGGTCGCGATCTGGTTGGCCAAGTTAGCTGCAAACAGCGGCACACCTGGCAGCAGGGAAGTTATAATCTGGATGACGCTGTATTTGCCGAACCGGCATTAAAGAAACATATTGTTGCGCTGGATTTCGGTTGCAAGCGCAATATTTTGCGCAAGCTGGCTGATCGTGGCCTGAAAGTGACGGTCGTGCCGGCACAGACATCTGCAGCGGAAATACTGGCACTGAATCCGGACGGTATTTTCCTGTCCAATGGTCCAGGCGATCCGGCCGCTGTGGGCTATGCCGTGGTGACGATTCGCGAATTGCTGCAAAGCGATACGCCGATATTCGGTATCTGTATGGGGCATCAGCTGTTGTCACAGGCGCTGGGACTATCCACATTCAAACTTAAATTCGGTCATCGCGGTGGTAATCATCCGGTCAAGGATCTGACCACGGGCAAGATCGAAATCACCAGTCAGAACCATGGCTTTGCCGTGCGCGATGATCAGGTTCCCGAGCATGTAGAAATCACGCATCGTTCCCTGTTTGATGGCACGGTCGAAGGCTTGCGTGTGAAAAACCGGCCGGTATTTTCCGTGCAGTATCATCCCGAAGCCAGTCCGGGTCCGCATGATGCGGATTATCTGTTCGACCGCTTTGCGGAGCTGATTGGCGCCTGATCGCTTGCCGGCTGTTTCGGCTGGTAGAGGGAATACAGTTCACGGAATGCCGTTTCCGGCATGAGCACGGGATTGCCCAGTCCTGTGTGGTGCAATGTTTGCCATAACTGTTCCGCATTGCGTCGTTTGCCCGGCGGGAATGTCAGGCGGTATACCGGAATGGTTTTCTGCATGCGCCGGTAAGTAAATGCATGGCCACCGGCTTGCAGCTGTTGCTGCAGCACCAGGGCATATTCATCAAGGTAGTAACGCCCCAGTCCGATATGGAAACGATGATCAGTCATCGGGTAGATGTCAGCGTCGATACCCTGCTGTTGCCATCGCGCTCTGGCCGCTTCGGCGGCGGCGTGACTGCGATAGATGTTCGGATCGTCGAAGACATGTAGTTCGATGGCTTCATGCCGGATGAACAACTGCGGCTGCAGGCCTACTTTTTGCAGTTTCTTCTGCAAGGTGTGGGCTGCTTCAGGCAGGGTGATGCGCTGACTGACCACACGCCATAATTCCGTGGTTGGCTGTGCGGCATCCTGAGACGCGAAGCTCGGGCCACTGCACAGCATCGATACCATGAACAAAACCGGAATCAGGTGCATAGTGTGGCTCGATATCATCCGTCCGGCTGATGACGGAAGTGGCGCCGGCCAAGGATGCTCAGCCCCTGTAGCGTCAAATCGGGGACATGGGCAGTGATTTCGCGAATATCCTCATTCAGCATTCGACTTAAGCCACCGGTAGCGATGATCGGGGCATGGGCGTAGCCCTGCTGCGCCTGTAGCTGGCGGATGATGCCCATCAGAGCGCCGATGGCGCCCCAGTAGCTGCCGATCTGCATGCTGCTGATGGTATCGCGGCCAATGGCAAACGGCATACGCTGCATTGAGAAGGCGGGCAATTTGGCTGCGCGGTTGGCCAGTGCTTCCGCCGCGACCTCGATGCCGGGCAGGATCAGACCACCGGCATAATGGCCTTCGCACGAAACGACATCGAATGTCGTGGCGGTACCGCAATCGAGCACGATGACCGGTGCGCCGAATTGTTCACGGGCGGCGATGGCATTGACGATGCGGTCGGCGCCGACTTCTTTCGGGTTTTTATAGTCGATGGCCATGCCTGTGCGCACCTCGTCCGTGCCGATGAAAACGGGTGCATGGCCGCAAATACGGCGGCAGGCATCGTTCAGGGTTGTATCCAGTTGCGGTACGACACTAGCGGCAATGATGCCATGCACGTGCTCGGGTATCTGCTGCAACTGGCTGAACATGCCACGCAACTGCCAGGCCAGTTCATCGGGTGTGAGGTGAGGGTTGCTGGACAGTCGCCAGGTTCCGATCAGTGTATTGTCTTCATAAATACCGAATACCATCTGTGTATTACCGATATCACATACCATCAGGCGTTGTCGGGTCATGCCATCACCTCCAGGTCACCAGCCAGAATCCGTTGTAACGATGTGCCAGTTTGCAGTAACAGCGCGCCGTCATGATCCAGTCCCTTGGCCAGGCCTTCGATATATTCGTTGCCATTATGCACGCGTACCCGCTGATCGCTGGCGGCATGGAAACGCCACCAGTAGTCGCGGAAAGGCGCGAAACCCTGTGCCAGCCACAGCGCATAGGCATCATCCAGCGCCTGCAGACAGATCGCGGCAATCTCATTGCGGCAGAGCGATTTCCGGACAATGCTGTGTAGCGCGATCGCAGGCTGGCGCAGTCCGTCCGGCCAGCCTTGCTGAGGCGGGCGTATATTCAGGCCGATGCCGATAACGACTGCTTGCACGCGCCCCGGTTCGGCACGAATCTCCGTCAGAATGCCACCGAGCTTGGCGCCATGCCAGAGCAGGTCGTTGGGCCATTTCAGTTGCAGCTTCGGTAACTGGCCGTGCAGGGCCTGATGCAAGGCGCAGGCAATCACCAGCGGCAGGCTGGCAATGGCTTCCGGCGGCATGGACGGGCGCAATAAAAGGCTGAATGTTAATGCCTGTTCAGGTTCGCTGTACCAGCTGCGACCCAGGCGTCCGCGTCCCTGTGTCTGCTGCTCGGCCAGCAATACCAGTCCGCTTTCCTCTCCTTGTTCCGCCCGCCGCAGCAATTCGGCATTGGTCGAGTCAATGCATGGGATAACGATAACCTTGCGTCCGATGTATTGTCGCGGGCCTAGGCTGCGGGCAATGGCTTGTGCATTGAGGGTGTCCGATGTCAGACGATAGCCTTTTCCAGAAATCGATTCGATGGCGACACCCTGGTGTTTCAGCTGGCGGATATGTTTCCATATGGCTGTCCGGCTAAGTCCCAATATATCTGCCAGCTGGTCACCGGAAACGATGCCGTCATGGCAGCTCAAGATATCAAGGATCTGTTGTCTGATGGCGCTCATAGACGACGGATGCGCATCGACAGATCCAGCGCCGGTGCCGAATGGGTAATGGCGCCGATGGCAATGCGGTCTATGCCGGTATCGGCGTAATCGCGGGCATTATCCAGTGTGATATTGCCCGAGGCTTCGAGCACAATGTTTTCGGGTACCATGCTTCGTGCCTGGCGCACCTGTTGCGGTGTCATATTATCGAGCAGGATCATATCCGGCATGGCGCGTACGGCTTCTTCAACCTCGTCCAGCGTTTCGCATTCAACTTCCACCCAAATATCGGCCTGTTGGCGACAGGCAGCGATGGCCTGTGTGATTGAGCCACAGCCTTCGATATGATTTTCCTTGATCAGCAGGCCGCTGGCCAGGTTCATGCGATGATTGATGCCGCCACCATCTACGACGGCCTGTTTTTCCAGTGCACGGAAGCCGGGCATGGTCTTGCGGGTATCCACGATCCGGCAGGTGGTGTCGTGTACGGCATCCACGAAGGTGCGGGTGGCCGTGGCGATGCCCGAGAGATGCTGCATGAAATTCAGCGCCGTACGTTCGGCGGCAAGCAACGGCCGCAAGGGGCCTTGCAGGCGCGCAATGATATCGCCGGGCTGTACGCGGTCAGCATCATGTTTCAGCCATTGCTGTTGCAGTTGTTCATCCATGCGCTGAAACACGGCTTGCGCGATATCCGTACCGGACAGAACACCGTTCGCCTTGGCGCTAATAATCGCTTCGCCTTGGCTGTTGGCGGCAATCGTTGCCTGAGCTGTAAGGTCATGGGTAGCCGCATCTTCCAGCAGTGCCATGTCGATGAGTTGCATTGTGTTCGTATTTATAGCAGCCAAAGCGTGACTCCCATGGCAAAAATGGCGGTCGCCTGATTCAGACCGCCGGGGATAATGGCACGGCATATGGAAGCGACAATGCCGGCGATCAGTGTGGCAATCAGACTGGGTTGCCAGTCGATGCCGTGAAAGACATGAATACTCCATGACAGGGCAATGGTACACAGCGTGATCAGCAGCAGGTGACCGGGCAAGGTCTGATTCGGATGGGTCGGAAAACCGAGCGGCATGCGGTGCAAGCGATCCAGTATTTCCGCACCGGGGAAACCCAGGCACAGGCATAGCCCCAGACCCAGGCCGAATTCCGGAATATTCATAAAGAAAGCCGCGGCAATAACAAGCGCCACAAAAAAATAAAACATTGGCAGCATATGCATCGGTTGCGGCAGATTGCCACGTTGATGAGGTGGCACGCTCCATGCGCTGCGCAAGGCCAGCCAGAACGGTGCCTCCAGCTTCATGCCCAGCAATAATGGCGAGGCCAGAATCGCCAGCCCCGGCCAAATCCAGTTCGCATCGACATAAACCGGCCACATCAATACCCAGATGGCGACCATTGGCCGGACCATCTGCTGGATCACTGTCGGTCGCTGACCTTTGCGGGTAAGAAAGGCGGAGAGCCAGGCCACCTGGAATATCCCGACAGCAGTTAATCCCGTAAGAATCAGGTCTGTCGTATGGAACTGCATTGCCATGCGGCGAGGCTAGCCCGGATTGTCCGCGAAGACCATGCGTAGCATCATGAGATCAAGGGAGATCAAAGGATTAATGCGAAGAACAGGCATGCGTTGATATGCTGGCGATTGCTTTTGAGCTTTGCCGAACAGCATCATGCGGCTATCATCAGCGTTCATAAAAAAGATGGCTGACGGAGGGGATGATGACACAGGATGAAATGAAGCGGAAAGTGGCGGCTGCAGCACTGGATTATGTGCGGGAGGGCACGATTGTCGGCGTGGGCACCGGGTCCACTGCGAACATGTTTATTGATGCGCTGGCGGCCAGGAAGGATGTGATTCTCGGTACCGTGGCCAGTTCCGAAGTCACCGCCGAGCGTTTGCGCGGACACGACATCAGGGTGCTGGATCTGAACGAGGCACTGACGCAGGTGCGTTCGCTTTCCGTATATATCGATGGCGCCGATGAATTTGATGGCGACAAGAATCTGACCAAGGGCGGTGGCGGTGCGTTGACACGCGAAAAAATCGTTGCGGCAGCATCCGATTCTTTTGTGTGCATTGTCGATGAAACCAAGCAGGTGGAGCATCTGGGCGCGTTCCCCTTGCCGGTTGAAGTCATCCCGATGGCTCGTGAACTGGTCATGGCCGTGGCACGTGACCTGGGTGGGGAGCCGATCGTACGCGAGGGGTTCACAACGGATAACGGCAATATCATTATTGATGTGCATGGCCTGCTTATTACCCGTCCGCGTGAACTGGAAGATGAGTTGAACAGTGTTCCCGGTGTTGTGACCAATGGTATTTTTTCGCATCAGGGTGCGGACGTGGTGTTGATGGGTACGCCGGATGGCGTGCAAGTCATCGATTAACTCCGATGACCGAATACCGGGCCGGAGTGCTTGTGGCCGATGACAAGGCCAGCCTGCGTGAAATGACGGCCATGGTGCTTGAGGATATGAGGCTTGGCGTGGTGACAGGGCCGAGGGTGGCCAGTGTTGCATTGAGCTGTTTCGCCAGCAAGCTGAACATATCGCACTGGCCATTGTCGATGTCATGATGCCCGGTGTGAATGGTCTGGAGTGTATGCGGCAATTGCGTCGCATGCGACCGGATGCATAGCTATCTTTTGGCGTCAGGTGTCTGTCGGATCCATGGAAAGTCTACGGCATGGCAGGGAGCGCGATTCAGAATACGCGGGTTTTCGTTACATAGTCACCACCATGAGCCTCAAACTCACTCATTTTAACCTCGCTTCCCCACCTGTTCGTCACGATTCCTATAAGCCCGACAAACTCCTAGCATGGCGCGATGCAGCTTGCCGACTTTGATTTTGAACTTCCGGAACATCTGATTGCCAAGCGACCCTTGCCGCAGCGCGATGCCTCACGTCTGTTAGTGCTGGGCGAGAATCTGGCGGACCGCCAGATTTGTGATTTGGCAGCACTTGTGCAGCCGGGCGATGTGTGGGTGATCAACGATACAAAAGTCATTCCGGCACGCCTGCAGGGGCACAAGGCCAGTGGCGGCAAGGCGGAAATTTTGCTGCTGGAGCCTGCCGGAGAAGATCATTGCTGGCTGGCATGGGGGCGTGCCAACAAGTCGCTGAAAGCAGGTCAGATCATTCATATCGCAGATGATTTTTCGGTGGAAATCCTTGCCCGAAGCGGCAAGGAGGTGCGGGTTCGTCTGCATGCTGCGAATGTAGCACAGGCAATTGAAACCTTTGGCCATATGCCGCTGCCACCCTATATCGACCGACCGGATACAGAAGAAGACAAGCAGCGTTACCAAACCGTGTTTGCACGACATGCCGGTGCCGTGGCAGCCCCCACGGCAGGCCTGCATCTGACCACGGCGCTGATGGAGACCATGCAGGCGAACGGTGCGCGGTTTGCGCATGTGACGCTGCATGTCGGACCGGGCACGTTTCAGCCGGTGCAGGTTGAATCGGTGAGCGAGCATCGCATGCATGAAGAAGCTTATATCGTGCCGCCGGCAACGGCCGAACTGGTTAATCGGGCACGCCGCGAAGGACGACGTATCGTTGCCGTGGGTACGACAAGCCTGCGTACACTGGAGGCGGCAGGACATGATGGCCGGCTGCAGGCAGGTAGCGGGCGTACCGATATCTTCATCTATCCCGGTTATCGTTTTCGTATCGTTGATGCCCTGCTGACCAATTTTCATCTGCCCAGATCGACATTACTAATGCTGGTTTCGGCATTGGCCGGTCGTGAACGCGTATTGCAGGCCTATGCGCATGCCATCGAGAACAGGTATCGCTTTTATTCCTATGGCGATGCCATGCTTGTAGACAGGCATGGGTGTTCACCGCTAACATCGAGTTGATGTTCAATCATTCCGGCACATAAAGGATATTCGGATGCGCATCTATATTTCCCAGATGGAGCAACGGGTCGGTGATCTGGTCGGTAATGCGGCGAAGATTATCGCAGACCTGCAGGAAGCGAAGGCACAACGCTGCGATGTGGCGGTATTCCCGGAACTGACCATCACCGGCTATCCACCCGAAGATTTGTTATTGCGGCCGGTATTCCGGCAGGCTGCGGCTCGTGCTGTGCAGGATGTCGTGGCCGCAACCGATTGCGTGTGTGCCGTGTTCGGCGCACCAAGAGAAGCGGGGCCGGTGCTGCATAATAGCGCGCTACTGGCGCAGCATGGCAGGCTGATCGGCTATTATGACAAACAATATCTGCCGAATTACGGCGTATTCGACGAACGACGCTATTTCGAGCCGGGAGAGGATGGCATCGGCATTTTTGACGTTGCAGGCTGGAAAATCGGCATTGGTATTTGCGAGGATCTGTGGCATGACGAACTGGCTGTACGTCAGGCCGGACATCCTTGCGATGTCTGGCTGAATCTGAATGCATCACCATTTCATGCCGGCAAGCAGGCTTTGCGCGAGGAACTGGTACAGCGTCGGGCTCGACAGTTTTCGGCCCCCCTGATTTATGTCAACCCCGTGGGCGGGCAGGATGAAGTTGTGTTCGACGGCGGTTCGCATGCCGCTGATGGCGAAGGGCATCTGCTGCTGCGTGCGCCGATGTTCCGGTCATGGAACGGATATCTTGACTTGGCGGCCAGCGGCACGGAAGCGATTGCACCCATGCCCGATGAACTGGAGCAGATCTGGCAGGCGTTGGTGCTGGGTGTGCGCGATTATGTCCGTCGTAACGGTTGTCGGCAGGTGGTCATTGGCCTCTCCGGCGGCATCGATTCGGCGCTGACGGCGGCCATCGCCGTGGAAGCTCTTGGCTCGGCCGAGGTGCTGGGGGTATTGCTGCCATCGCGGTATTCCAGCGAGCATTCGCTGACCGATGCGCATGCGCTGGCAAAGAATCTGGGCATTGAAACGATCACGCTGCCGATTCAGCCGGGCGTGGATGCTGCGGAACATATTCTTGCACCGACATTCCACGACTGGGGTATGACACAGCCCGATGTGACCGAGGAAAATATTCAGGCGCGCATGCGCGGGCTGTTGCTTATGGCCATTTCCAATAAGACCGGGCGCATGTTGTTAACAACAGGCAACAAGTCGGAAATGGCCGTCGGCTATGCCACGCTGTACGGCGATATGGCCGGTGGTTTTGCTGTGCTCAAGGATGTGTATAAGACACAGGTGTTGGCCTTAAGCCGCTGGCTGAACCGGCATGAGGAAGTAATTCCGGAGAACACGATCCGCAAGCCGCCCTCAGCAGAATTGCGACCGGACCAGAAGGACAGTGATTCACTGCCCGATTATGCGGTTCTGGATGCGATTCTCAAGGCACATATCGAGCAGCGTCTGGGGGTGGATGAGATTGCAGCACTTGGTTATGATCGCGACGAGGTGTTGCGCGTGGTACGCATGTTGCAACGCGCGGAATACAAACGCAGACAGGCGCCGCCGGGTGTAAAGATCACCGGGCGCGCATTTGGCCGCGACCGGCGTTATCCGATCACGCATGCCTTTTGCGACTGATGGGCATGGCTGGACGAGAAGGGGGAGTTTATGAAGAAGATCGAGGCGATTATCAAACCGTTTAAACTGGATGATGTGAAGGATGCGCTGGCCGAGAAGGGTGTCGATGGCATGACCGTGACCGAGGTCAAGGGATACGGTCGTCAGAAAGGGCATACCGAGCTGTACCGCGGTGCGGAATATGTCGTGGATTTTCTGCCCAAGGTCAAACTGGAAGTGGTGATTGGTGAGGATCGTGTCGATGAGGCTGTGGAAGCCATTCGTGAAGCAGCACATACGGGCAAGGTCGGCGATGGTAAAATTTTCGTTTCGGCCATCGAACAGACAATACGCATTCGCACCGGCGAGCGCGATAAGGATGCCATCTGAGCTTATCATTCATATCTGGCTGGCAACGGATGTGTGCTTGCCATGATTTCATGAAATTCTTGTGTTGCACGGATTTTCAATGTTCCAGTCGAATTGACATTGCCAAATAATTCATCTTGTGACAAAGTCGCGTTTCCTATTTACCGGGTGGGATTTCTGTAGTACTACATGAGAGGAGAACAATTGTGAGTGACGCAATTAAAAAGGTCTTTGACCTGATCAAAGAAAACGAATGCGAATTTGTCGATGTGCGTTTTACCGATACGCGTGGCAAATGGCAGCATGTAACATTTCCGATTCACGAGCTGAATGAAGACTGTTTTGAAGACGGCTTTGCATTTGATGGTTCATCCGTGGCCGGCTGGTGCGATATCAACAATTCCGATATGGCGCTGATTCCGGATCCGGAGAGTGCACGTATCGATCCGTTTTTCGAGGCTTCCACGCTGGTATTGGTGGCCCAGGTCATCGATCCGCTGACCGGTCAGGATTACAATCGTTGTCCGCGCCAGGTTGCGCAGCGCGCGCTAAACTATATCCGCTCAGCTGGCATTGCCGATACGGCATATTTTGGCCCTGAGCTGGAGTTCTTCATTTTTGACGGCGTAACCTGGAACAATGAAATGGGTGGCTGTGGTTACCAGATCGAATCCGAGGAAGCGGCCTGGAATTCGAAGAAGAATTATGCCGACACATCCGAAGGCCTGATCCGCAACTATGGTCACCGTCCGAAAGTCAAGGGCGGCTACTTCCCGGTTCCGCCGGTCGATTCACTGCACGAAATCCGTAACGACATGAGTCTGGTGATGTCCGACCTGGGCATTCATATGGAATGTCACCACCATGAAGTGGCCACAGCCGGTCAGTGCGAACTGGCCATGCGTTTCGGTGAAATGATTGATATCGCCGATCGTGCGCAGTGGTACAAGTATGTTGTGCACAACGTGGCGCATGCACATGGCAAAACGGCTACGTTCATGCCCAAACCGATCTACAATGATAATGGTACGGCCATGCACGTGCATCAGTCGCTATGGAAGGACGGCACGAACCTGTTTGCCGGCGACAAGTATGCCAATCTGTCGCAGGATGCGCTGTATTACATTGGCGGCATCATCAAGCATGCCCGCGCACTGAATGCATTCACCAATGCCTCCACGAATTCCTACAAGCGTCTGGTGCCGGGCTTTGAAGCGCCGGTGATGCTGGCTTATTCCAACCGTAACCGTTCGGCATCCATTCGTATTCCGGTTGTGAACTCTGATCCGGCACGCCGTATCGAAGTGCGCTTCCCGGATTCCAGCTCCAACCCGTATCTGGCCTTCACGGCCATGATGATGGCCGGTCTGGATGGTATCGCCAACAAGATCGATCCGGGCGAAGCAGCTGACAAGAACCTGTATGATCTGCCACCGGAAGAAGAAGCGCAGATTCCTACCGTATGCAGCAGCCTCGACCAGGCACTGGATGCCCTGGATAAGGACCGTGACTTCCTGAAGGTCGGTGGTGTCATGGATGATGATATGATTGACGCCTACATCGCGCTGAAGATGGAAGAAGTCAATGAAGTGCGCATGCGTCCGCATCCGATGGAACTGGAACTGTACTACTCCGTGTAAAGTTCGGTTTGTCACAGACTGCAAGGCCGCCCATCCGGGCGGCCTTTTTTGTGCAGGTGCGCAGAGTATCCGATTCAGGCGTTCTGGCTGTCTTCCAGGTCGATATGCAGACGGTGGCTGAGGGCCTGTTCGATATAAGCGGAGACTTTCAGCACGGCCCAGCGTTCAAGCAACAGGTCACCCCTGCCTTCAAGGTGCAGGGTGATGATATCAGGGGTGATTTCCACATCGACGTGTCTGACCCGGTCGCGACGGTCCTTGTTCAGTGCAATGGCCAGCCTGAGCATAGCGCTCAGTTGCCATACCTTGCGCCGGTTTTCCTCGTCGAGTTCACGAAAGGCTTCGTGGTTTTCATCAGGGGTTGCCTTGCGCTGATAGCGTACAGTCTGAGCCAGCACCTTTTTCTCCGTATCGGATAGACCGAGCAGGGGAGAAGCCATGATCAGATAGGCGGCATGGCGATGATGACCACCAACGCGGACATACATGCCGATTTCATGCACGCGGGCAGCGATTTCCAGTAACAGGCGATCGTTATTGCCCATATGATGCAATGAGCCGCGTGTCTGATCGAACAGGCTTAGCGCCAGGCGGGCGACTGATTTGGCATAATGCTGATCGACATGGTATTTCTTTTTCAGGCTTTTTGCCCAGGCCAGCAGGTTACGTCGCCGGGAATGCAGCAGGTTTTTTTCTGAATCGACCATATCCAGCAGAATGCCATCGAGCAGGCTGGCATCGGGAATCTGCAGTGCATCGGCATCGGCCAGGGCCATGATTTCGCGGAACACCATGGCGGCGGGCAGGATGACATCGGCACGGTCGGGGCGCAGGCCCAGTGTGCGCACGCGTTCCTCAAAGTTCAGCCCGGCCAGCATGGTAATAAGTTCATCCAGTTGTTCACGGCTGATGCATGCAGGTGATGCCGTGCCAAGCGTTTGATGCGCCAGCTCACCGATGGCGGTGGCATTGCCACCGGTACCGACGCAGAAATCGGTTTTCCTCGACCCCAGTTGCTCGCGTAATTTCTTGCGGGCACCTTCCAGATATTCCTGAAGCAGACGTTGGAAATCATTGCCTTCACCGAGCATTTCCAACAGACGCACAGTGCCGATTTTGAAGCTTTGAGCAGCAATGATTTCACCATCATCGCACAAGGTGACTTCCACACTGCCACCACCTATATCGATGAGCAGGGCGAAATGATCATGCAGGTCGACGCGATGGGCGATAGAATAGTACACCAGACGCGCTTCTTCCTCGCCGCTGATGATATCTAGGCGTATGCCGGTTTCATCAGCGATGCGTTGCACCAGCTCGCGTCCGTTTGTGGCATCGCGCATGGCGCTGGTGGCCGTACCGCGCAATGTTTCGACGTGATGCTGGTCAAGAATACGGCGGAACTGATGAAAAGCGGCAATGGCTTCCTGCATCGTCGCTTCACTCAGCGCGCCTGTGGTAAAAGCATCATGACCCAGGCGCACCGGTTCGCGATGACGCAGAATCAGTTCGGGCAAGCCCTTGTCATCGCGCGCGGCAATGCCCAGTCGCATAGCATTGGAGCCGACATCGATGGCACCGATCAATGGCGTTGAACGATCCTCCCCAACCAACAAGCTATCGTTTTCCGACATACTTTATTAGCCGAACATGGCCTTCAGGGTATAGAAAAACAGGATCGATAGCGCTGCACCCGCCGGCAGGGTTACGATCCATGACATGAAAATCGTTTTGATGACATTGCCGTTTAATGCGCCGATGCCGCGTGCCAGACCCACACCAAGTATGCCGCCAACCAGTGTGTGTGTGGTGGAGATAGGCAGGCCTGTACCGGAGGCCAGCACGATGGTGGCTGCACCGGCCAGGGTGGCGGCAAAACCGCGCGAAGGTGTCAGCTCGGTAATGCCACTGCCCACAGTGGCGATGACTTTGTGTCCGTAGGTCATCAGCCCCAATACGATGCCGCCGCCACCGATAGCCAGTATCCATAATGGCGTGGCTGATTTGCTGGCGATTTCACCGGCGCTTTGCACGATGCCAACAATGGCGGCCACAGGGCCGATGGCATTGGCGACATCATTGGAGCCATGTGCAAAAGCGATGGCCATGGCTGTAAAAATCATCAGGACACCGAAAATTTTCTCCATATTGGCGAAATGAAAGTCTCTGTCTGCCTCCGGGTCGATCCGGATACGTTTGATCATTACAGTACCGATGATGGCGATAATCGTGCCTATGGACAGCGAAATCAGCATATCCTGCTCAAGCGGCAGTTTGATGCCGATATGTTTCAGGCCCTTGATCATCGTCACCATCGAGATCAGAAAACCAACAGCGAAGATATAGAATGGAACGTATTTCTTTGCGTTGCCAATCGGGTCATCGGTATTGATGATCAGTTTCTGAATACTGCGAAAGAGAAGGAATGCGATGGCACCTGCCAGTAACGGTGATGTGACCCAGCTGGCGGCAATGGTTCCTACCTTGCTCCAGTGCACGGCCTCCATGCCAATGCCGACAGCGCCAAAGCCGACGATGGCACCGACAATCGAATGGGTAGTGGATACCGGCCAGCCCTGTCTGCTGGCCACAAGCAGCCAGATACCGGCCGCCAACAATGAAGCCAGCATGCCGTAAACAAGCAGTTCCGGGGTGTTGCCCAGCGAGGATACATCGATAATGCCCTTGCGTACGGTTTTGGTGACTTCGCCGCCCGCCAGCACGGCACCGGCCAGTTCGAATACGGCCGCGATTAACACGGCCTGTTTGAATGTCAGTGCACGTGAGCCGACCGAGGTCCCCATGGCATTGGCAACATCATTGGCACCGATGCCCCAGGCCATGAACAGGCCGAATACCACGGCCATACCGATATAGATGTCTGCATGATTGATGAGCGTGATGGATTCCATGGTATGTCCTTTTAACGGGCCATCAGCATTTGCAGGCGTGATCCTACCCGTTGAGCGACATCGGCCAGGTTTCCTGCCCAGTCAATGACACGGTAGAGAAACATCATATTCAGTGGCGGATAATCGTTTTCGATCCTGAACAGGGCATGGCGAAGCTCCCGCTCGGTCTTGTCCGCCTCATGTTCGGCACGGTCAAGCCTGGCAATCATTGCTTCGACAATATCGATCTGCCGCCCCTTGAAGCCGGCCTCAACCAGTTCATCCAGTTCATTGATGGCCGTTCTGGCCTGGTTGGCGGCTTCGACAGCGCATTCAACAAAGGCTACGAATAACGGAGCGATGGGCTCTGGTATCTCGGCCTTGCGTCCGATCATGATGCCGGTGATATCCTTGGCGATATTGGCGATTTTATCCTGCTGTCTGACCAGATCGAGAATCTGTTCGCGCGGCATAGGCATGAACAGGGTATTGGGAAGATTCATACGTAGTTCCTGCTTGAATTCATCCGCTTCGACTTCCATGGCGGAAACGGAAACTTGAATCGATTCAGCTTCCGCGTAATTGTTTGCGGCAATCGCACGGAAAAAATTCGGCAATAGGTTGGCACACTGACATACTTTTTCCATGTGCTGTTGCAATGGTTTGACCGGTGAACCGGCAAACATGCTGGTGATGGAACTTTCTCTGACCATGACTCTCCCTCCTGTACAGAAGGGAGGTTAGCCGATTGGCGGTAAAGGGCTACTAAAAATCGACCAGGGAGCAGGCCTATTCGTCAAGTTCACCACTGAGCAGGGCTGCTGCCGTTTCGTGATCGACGTGCCGGATGTCATGCCCTCTGACCATGTAAATGACCATCTCGGCAACATTGACGGCATGGTCGCCGATACGTTCAATGTTTTTGCCGATGTTGGAGGCAATCAGGCCGGCACTGATCTGGCGCGGATCTTCCAGCATATAGGTCAGATTTTCACGCTGCATGCTTTTGAAGGCCTTGTTGATTTTGTCATCTGCAGCAATGACCTGCATGGCTTTGTCTACATCATTTCTGGCAAAGGCATCCAGCGCATCCTGTACCTGTGCAATGGCCTTATCAGCAAGGCTTTGCAGGGAGTCAGTATGATTGAGCGGGTGCTCATCGGTTTGCAGCATGCCTTCAGCGATATTTTCGGCCAGATCACCGATGCGCTCAAGATCGGTGACGATTTTAATCGTGGCAATGACCAGGCGTAAATCACTGGCTGCAGGCTGGCGCAGCGCCAGCAGCGAGCGAGTCATGTTATCAATTTCCACTTCCAGTGCATTGATGGCCTTGTCGCGCTCAATGACTTTGCGGGCTTTTTTCGTATTTTGTTCGGTCAGGGCATTAATGGAGCGACGGATGGCTTTTTCCACCAGGCCGCCCATGGATAACACCTTCTCTTTCAGCAAGGTAAGTTCGTCTTCAAAACGTTTGATTGTATGTTCAGGCATGGTTTTCTCCTCTGATCCTTAGCCGAAACGCCCGGTGATATAGTCTTCGGTTTCCTGCTTGTTTGGTGCAGTGAAGATGGTGGATGTTTCACCAAATTCGATCAGGTTGCCGAGATAGAAATAGGCCGTGTAATCGGAAACGCGTGCTGCCTGCTGCATGTTATGCGTGACGATGACGATCGTGTAATCCTGCTTCAGTTCATCCATCAGTTCCTCGATCTTGGCCGTGGCAATCGGGTCGAGGGCGGAGCAGGGTTCGTCCATGAGAATGACATCGGGCTGTACGGCAATCGTGCGCGCAATGCACAGGCGCTGTTGCTGGCCGCCGGACAATGCGGTTCCCGGTTGCTGCAGCTTGTCTTTAACCTCATCCCAGATGCTGGCTTTGCGAAGAGCAGTTTCGACCAGTTCATCCATATCCGGGCCATCATCGACGAGGCCATGAATACGTGGTGCATAGGCGATGTTTTCATAAATGCTTTTGGGAAACGGATTGGGCTTCTGAAAAACCATGCCGACATGTGTTCGCAATTGCACCACATCGACTCTGGGATCATAAATGTCCTGTTCATCCAGCAATACCTGGCCTTCGATGTGGCAGGAGGGGATGCGGTCATTCATACGGTTCAGAGTGCGCAGGAATGTGGATTTGCCACAACCGGACGGCCCGATAAAGGCAGTGATCTTGCCACTGTAAATATTCAGGTTGATACCATGCAGGGCTTCAAAGTCGCCATACCAGAGCTTCAGATCGCGTACGGTAATTTTGTTTTCCAGTTCAGTGCTCATAATGCCTCACCAGTTTTGTTGCGAACGATTTCTCAGCGTTACCGCCAAGGCGTTCAGGCTTAATAGTACAGTCAATAATACCAGAATACCTGCGGCCGTACGTTCGGCATAGCCGCGCAGCGATTCGGTGGACCAGGTATACACCTGCGCAGGCAGTACCGTCGTGGCATCAAGAATTGAGGAAGATGGTTCCGGGATATAGGCCATCATGCCGACAATGATCAGCGGAGCGGTTTCGCCCATGGCCTGAGCCAGACCAATGATCGAGCCGGTCAGAATACCCGGCATGGCCAGTGGCAGCACATGATGCCAGACTGTTTGCAAGCTGGAGGCACCCAGCCCGTAGGCTGCTTCACGGATGGATTCCGGTACGGCGCGCAATGCTGCACGGGTTGCGATAATGATAATGGGCAGGGTCATCAGCGCCAGTGTCAGGCCACCGGCCAGTGCCGAGGATCGCGGTACTCCCATGAAGTTGATGAAAATGGCCAGTCCCAGCAGGCCGTACAGAATGGAGGGGATGGCCGCAAGATTGTTAATATTAACCTCAATGATGCGAGTGAAGTGGTTATCGGAAGCAAATTCTTCCAGATAAATGGCCGTCATGATACCGATGGGTACGGCCATAAGCATGGTAAGCAGTAGTGTGAATACCGAGCCGACGGCAGCAGCCAGAATGCCGGCATTTTCCGGCAGCTTGGAGTCGCCGGAGGTAAAGAAGGAACTGTTGAAGACCTGACGCACGCGTCCCTGTGCGGACATGTCATCGACGGTTTTACGATATTTGTCTTTCAGCCCATGACCTTCATGCTGCTTGATATACTGATCGACACGACTGTCGGCAGGCACCCATTCCTCGCGGGTTTTGCCAATCAGTTCCGGGTGCTCATCCAGCAGGGCGGGCAGACTACGCAGCCATGCACGACTGACGATACGGCGCAGGCTACGGTCGATGGCCGTATTGTAATTGCTCTTGACGGCTTCGCTGTAGTGTACATCGACTCGAACTTCTGTTTGATGAAAGGCGGGCAGGGCCTGGCCGATGATGTCGATAAAGAAAAAGACCAGAAAAGCCAGCGCCATGCCGAGCGCAGCTAACCCATACCAGCGAAAACGGGTATCGGCGCGTTCGCGTTTTTTATGACGTGGATGCGTGGGTCCGGTAAGGAGATAGGGCGTTTTATTCATATTGCTGCCTGAATTTTCTAACCAGGATGGTGGAAATGATGTTGAGTATCAGTGTCGCGATCAGCAGTACCAAGCCCAGGGCAAAGGCGGACAGTGTGAAGGCCGAATCGAATTCCTGGTCACCGGTCAGTGCTTCGACGATCTTCACCGTTACCGTAGTCATGCCTTCCAGCGGGTTGGCTGTAAGATTGGGGCGCAGGCCGGCGGCCATGACCACGATCATCGTTTCACCGATGGCACGGGATACGGCCAGCAGGCAGGCAGAAACAATGCCTGGCATGGCTGCCGGAAGTACGATATGGCGAATGGTTTCCGCCTTGGTTGTGCCCAGTGCCAGCGAGCCGTCGCGCATGGCTTGCGGCACGGCGCGAATGACATCATCGGATAGCGATGAAATAAAGGGGATGATCATGACACCCATAATCAGTCCCGGTGCCAGTGCATTGGTGTAGTCGGCTTCCAGGCCAAGGCTGTGCGCAATATCCACAACCAGCGGGCTGATCGTGATGGCAGCGAAAAAGCCGTACACAACCGTGGGGATGCCGGCCAGGATTTCCAGCATCGGTTTCAGTCGGCCGCGAGCGGCATGGCTGGCGTATTCCGACATATAGATGGCGGAAAACAGACCGATGGGCACGGCTACGAGCATGGCAATCAGCGTAATCATGAATGTGCCGGCAAAAATGGGCAGGGAACCAAACAGGGGCGGTGCAACATTTTCATCGGCACGGCCGGCACCAATCAGAAAGGCCGTGTCCGGTTGCCATTGCGTACCGGTAATAAAGTCCCAGAAGGAAATTACCTTAAAGAAACGGATCGACTCAAAAATGACAGACAGCACGATGCCGATCGTGGTCAATATGGAGATTGTGGCAGCAGCCAGCAACAGGCCGCGCATGGCTTTTTCCACGGCCTGACGGGCACGAAAATCGGGATGAATATGGCGCAGGGCAAACCATAAACCACTGGCAGCCAGCAGCAGGGCCGTGGCCAACAACATCGTGGGCGGTACGCTAAACAGCCCGAACATGTGCGCCATGCTGAACAGCAGGGAGACGGCCAGGGTTGGTAGTGTCAGCCAGAGCACGGCATACCAGCCATAGAAACCGGGGCGCGAGTGCAGGCGCAAGCCGTCTGTTTCAGCGGACAGCGCCTTGCTGCGCGCCAGCCAGAAACCGGTGGCGGCCAGCGGTATCAGGCCGCCGAAGAACCAGAGAAATATATCAGCAGTGCTCATTCGGTTTTGACATCCTCATCGCGTAAATCTCAATATATAACATTAACAGTCCATATTTTGAATCGCATGGACTGATTTGTGACTTGTAAATCACAAACCGGCATGGATATAAGCGAGTTTATATCCATGCTGACTTGCCGGACATAAAAAACCGGCCGGGAGCAGCATGCCCCGGCCGGTTCTGGCCAGCAAGAATTACTTCTTTTTCAGGTCATCAGCCTTCAGGCGCTTCAGAGCCTTCAGATCTGCACGATATTCGTCACGCAACGATTTCGGCAGCGGGATCAGGCCGATATCGGTGCATTCACCATCATCACCGATCATCTGTTCGCTCATGAACAGGTTGGCATATTCAAGCATGCCGGGAACCTTCTTGATGTGCGATTGCTTGATGTAGAAATACAGCGAACGGGACAGCTTGTAGGAGCCATCCTGCACGGTTTCCGGCGCCGGAGCAACGCCCTCGATTGTGGCTGCAGCGATTTTATCTGTGTTTTCAGCCAGGTAGCTATAACCGAAGATGCCGAGCGCTGCCGTATCCTTGGTCAGCTTCTGCACGATCAGGTTGTCGTTTTCACCGGACGGAACATATACGCCGTCCTGGCGGATTTCGTGGAACTTCTTGAAGCCAGCATCGTTGTAAACTTTCCAGTGTTTGGTGTTGTGCTTGAGGATCATATCTTCAAACGCGTCACGGGTGCCGGAAGAGGTCGGCGGGCCATAGATCGTGATCTTGCGGTGTGGCAGTTTCGGATTGATTTCATCCCAGAAATGATACGGGTTTTCGATTAGGCCGGATTCGTCCTTGTTTGGTACCTTGGAGGCAACAGCCAGCAACAGTTCCTTACGGGTCAGGTTGATCGGCGCAGCATTCTTGGACTGCGCAATGGCGATACCGTCGTAGCCGACGACCATTTCCGTAATATATTTAACGCCATTTTTCTGGCATTTCTTGAATTCCTTGGCCTTCATGCGACGCGAGGCATTGGTGATGTCCGGCGTATCCATGCCATTGCCGGCGCAGAACAGCTTCATGCCGCCGCCGGAACCGGTGGATTCAACAACCGGAGTCTTGAATTTGGTGGTGGAACCGATTGCTTCAGCGACATAGCTGGAGAACGGGTAAACCGTGGATGAGCCCACGATCTTGATCTGGTCACGAGCCTGCGCCGTACCTGCAGCGACCAGCAGTGTGACAGTGGTTGCCAATATAATTTTTTTCATAAGAATTGCTCCTTTCTTGATTCAGTCGAAATTTGGTCAGGAATGGAAGGCCGGGGAGTCCGCCCCCGGCCTTTCGCATTTCAGGCTTTAGAACTTGATTTCGGAATACAGACCAAACTTGGTATTCTTCTCGAAGTTCGTAGCGATATGGCCGACGTTGTCCTTCTTGCTGTAGTCGTAAGCCAGCGAGAAAGCAACATTCTTGCGGGCGAACCATTCCAGGCCGAGCACATAGCGGCTGGTCTTGATATCGAGTACCTGGCCATCCTGCTTCGTGTTCAGGCTTTCGTAACGACCGAATGCGCCGAAGCTGTCCGCAAGGTTGGCCCAGCCCCAGGCAACATAACCGGTGTTCTTAGTAACGTTGTTGATGGCAACAGCCTTGTCTTTGGCCTTTTCGGAGATGTAGTTACCACCGAGGCGCCAGTCATGTGAACCATAGGAGAGCATGCCTTGCCACAGCGTGTGCTTGACACCCAGTGTATTGCTCTGGGTAGCAGCATCCCACGTCTTCGAACCCTTGTAACCATCGCGGAACTGCACGTCCAGCGTCAGGCCTTCCACCGGATACAGGCCGATACGGCCGTTGAAATCGACAGCATTGGTCTTGCTGATATTGGCATAACCAGCACCATTGATTTCAGTGAAATGATAATCTACCAGACCATCGGCCAGCTTGCCTTTCAGGCCGATACCGGCATCAGCGGAAGAATCCAGGTGATAAGTGTCCACGAAAGTCTTGGTGACATAACGGTGCTTCATCAGGT
This sequence comes from uncultured Zetaproteobacteria bacterium, assembly GCA_964613235.1. GTDB lineage: Bacteria > Pseudomonadota > Zetaproteobacteria > Mariprofundales > Mariprofundaceae > J005. The sequence continues at coordinate 28,826 of CAZTGM010000013.1, forward strand.
GTTCTTCATGACCGATCCACGGCGTGCCGATGACACCGGCCTGCAGGATGGCGGCAGGTGAGAACTTGCCCTGCAGATAAGCCTTCTTGATGTACACGCTGCTGGCTTTTTTCAGGCCGGTTTCAAGCTGTACGTCTGTGGTCAGGGCCATGCTCCAGGTATCATCAAACTGATAGGATACGGAAAAATAGGCACGATCCAGTGCCGCGCCGACGGTTTTACCCGTTGTGCCGGTCTGGTCTTCTTTCTTCGTCTGTGTCAGGTTTACATAGAACTTGGCACCGATTTTCAGCTTGCTGTCGCCGTCATCATAAACGTTTACGCCACCGGCATAAGCCGCTGTCGAAAACGCTACCATGGCCAGTGCAGCAATCGATTTAATCATTGCTTTCATTGGTTATTCGCTCCTCGCGTACATATTCCCGTTTTTTAGGGTGCGCGAACCATAGGCAGCAAATATGACAGCGGTATGACACACGGAAATTCTGTGATTTCTGTCATGTGCGTGACTTAATCTTCTTTATGTTTCAGGCCAATATTAAATGAGGTGAGTATAATGAATTCAAAAGATAATTTCGCTCAGGCGTTTGAAGCCAGTGTATTGGCCAATCCTTATTATGCGCGATTCCGCTGCTTGCCGGTGTGTGAGGATTTAGGTTGCCGGGAAAGTATGTTGCTGTTTTCCTGTTTTGAGCAGGGGCAGGTTGCGCAAGGAACAACGGTTTATAAGGCAGGAGATTCATCCGAGCGTATGATGCACCTGATTCTGGATGGTGAGGTCAGCGTGACCAATGTTGCTGAGGAAGAATATGAGTGCCTGAAGAATGGTGATGTGTTCGGCCTGTTTTCTTTTCTCGATGAGGCCAGGCCGCATTCGGCAACGGTGAAGGCCAGTAGCGATGTTGCATTGCTGAGGCTGAGTCGCAGTTATTTTGATGTGATCACACTTGAAGACCCGTTGCTGGGCGGAGAACTGTTGCGTTTCATGTTCCGTCTGCTGTCGCGGATGGCATTGAAACTGGAAGTGGAATACGTCGCGATGCGACAATATGCACTGGGGCGGCGTGTCTGATGCTTGAGTCCGGCAGCAGCTTCTTTCAATATAGCTCCCTGATGTCAAACGAACACGATCCACAGGCCGATATCTTGATCGTCGAGGATGAGGAGGCCATCGCTCGTCTGATGGCACTGCATCTGCGTGCCGCCGGATTCGGTACACATATTGTCGGTGATGGGGATAGCGCCATCCGTATGCTTGCAGATACCAGCTGGAGGCTGGTCATTCTTGATCGTATGCTGCCGGGTGCCAGTGGTATGAAAATCCTGCGCTGGTTGCGTCGTGACAGTGCAGATGATTATGTGCCGGTGCTGATGGTGACAGCGCTTGGTATGTCGACGGAACGCGTCAAGGGCTTGAACGAAGGCGCGGATGATTATCTTCCCAAGCCATTTGAACCGGAGGAGCTGGTTGCCCGAACCAGGGCACTGTTACGCCGAACTCGTGTCGTTGAAACAGGTCGGGCCAGCAAGGCGACGTTGATGCTCGATCCGGAGGTGCCGGTGGCGTATGACGGGGATGCGCGTGTTGAGTTGCGGCCGATGGAGTATAAATTGCTGAAAGTGCTTATGGATAAGCCCGGCAAAACGCGCAGCCGCGAATGGTTGCTGGATCATGTCTGGGGACATGATGTGTTTGTGGAGCCGCGCACGGTGGATGTTACGGTCAAGCGTTTGCGTAAGGCCTTGAAGACGCTGGGGCACAAGCAGTGTATTGAAACCGTTCGCAGCATGGGCTACCGCTATATCGAAGAGCCGGAACATTAATGTTGCATGGGTGGTTTTTGCTGCTTGGGCTGGCAGTGCTGTGGCTTATTTCGATGGCACGCATGCGGCGCCGTTTGCGATATTATCAGCAAAAAATATCTGATCTGCGTTTAGCCAATGAGGGCATTGATGAAACACTGAAGCATCATGCACATCGTTTCGATGAATTGCTGGATGCCGTTTATGAGGCCATATTGCGCCTGGATGCAGAGGGCAGGGTGTTGGCGGCCAATGCACGTGCGCGGCAGATTTTTGGTCTTTCCGGAGAGCATGTTATGGGTCAGGCGATGATTTTTTTCTATCGCGACCCGGACTGGCTGAGCGAATTTTCCAGAAGCTTGCGCAAGCTTCCCCGGCCGGCCAAATTGCCCGAGATGAAGCTGGGCAAGTGGATGCTGGCACCGCGATTGGCGCCGCTGGGCAGCAATCAGGCCTTATTGCTATGTATGGATGTGACCGATCAGGTGCGTCTGGAACGTCAGCGCAGAACGTTTCTTGCCAATCTCATGCACGATTTGAAAACACCACTGACATCCCTGCTCGGTTATGCCCGGAGTCTGGAGGGGTTCGGCCATGATGCGGAGTTTCGTCAGGAAGCGGCGCGTGTCATTGCTGATGAGGCCAAACATGTGAATCATCTGCTCGATTCACTGCTGACGCTGGATCAGATCGAATTTGCTGTGCGAGACAAACATGCACGCTGTGAAATCGGTACTGTGCTGCAGGCCGCATGTGAAATGCTTCGTCCGCAACTGGAGGCCAAACATATTTCACTGGATATCCGGCAGCAGGAACTCCTGCCTGCTGTGGCCATGCAGGCTGATGATCTGGAAAGGGTGCTGACCAATGTGCTGGACAATGCCGTGCGTTATTCGCCGGAAGATAGTCACATTCAGGTCGGCCTGCAGGTGGATGGTGCTCATGTTGTGGGATTGTTTGAAGATGAAGGCCCGGGCGTACCCGAAAAAGAGTTGCCACGCCTGACGGAACGATTTTACCGCGTGAACAAGGCGAGAAGTCGCAAGGAAGGCGGGCATGGACTGGGCCTGGCCATTGTGCAGGAACTGATCGATCTGCATGGCGGAACACTGGCATTTTCCAACCGAGAGCCGAACGGCCTGCAGGTTTGCATGCATTTGCCGGTCGCGGAGGGTATGGCGAAACAGTAAGTCATGGACAAGTGGGAACGGTGCCACCAGTGCCAGTGAGAAAACGAATTAATCATGCAGAATAGAAGGCATGAAAAAAGCCGCCCGATGAGGCGGCTTCCTTCAGGGGTATCCGTGTCCTGATCAGTTGATTTTGGACAGCAGATCCTTGTTGATAACCAGGTTACGAACGCCATGTCCGTGATCTTCGTTGAACTGGTTTTTCTTGCACCATTTACCGACGGAGTTGATATCCACTTTGGCAATATTTGGGAAAACAGACCAGGATACCTGGAATGGAGAACCCTTTTCATTATAGCCGGGGCCTGTGGTTGAGCCGATATAATCAACCGGCGTGCCGAGATTGGTCGGCATGTTAACAGCCTGGTATTTGCCATTGCGCTGGCCAACCTTGGCCAGCTTGGTGAAATCCAGAGCATGACGATCGTTTACGAGCACATAAACCTGAGCCTCAACACGCAGTTGCGGATTCTTGATGGACTCGCTCAGGCAGGAACCCAGCGTCGGGCCAGGTGTGATATCAGCTGTTGAGTGGACGTAATGCACTTCGATTGTATCGCCCGGACGCAGCGTGCTGTGTGCACTGTCGCAGATCTTGCCATGGGTCGCTTTCAGCTCTTTTTTACTCAATTTGACAACGGCCTTATATCCGCTCTGATAACCCTCGCCATTACCATTACCAGCATATTCGGTGAACTGGCCGCCCTTATGCTCGGCATTCTTGTGGAAATGAATATTACACAGATTCATTTGTGTGTAGTCGGGTGCCTGCGAAAAGACAATTGGATTGTTTCCCGCCTTGTTATCAATATCTCTTGGTGCCTGTGGGCCAAAGCCCTTGCCCTTGGTGTTTTTGGCCAGTGCTTCGCGCTGCTCGGCAATTACTTTATCGGCAACAGGGCCGGCATGGTGGCCGGCATGTGCGCCTTCATGATGGCCGTGCTCACCTGCGAACGCAGGCGCAGACAACATCGCCATGGCGGCGACAGCAATGAATACTTTTTTCA
>CAZTGM010000014.1:0-13641 GCA_964613235.1 uncultured Zetaproteobacteria bacterium
GATGTTTGCCGAAAAGGTGGCGGTACTCGCCGGCCAGCATGGTGAAAGCGAAAAAGACGGCGGCACCGGTGATAACGGATGTCAGCATCCAGAATGCTTGCAGCCATTTGCCCTGATCCGGGAACGGCCACAGCATGGTCAATGTATTCAGCGCGATCATCATCAGCAGACAGCCGATGATGGCCTTGCCGATGCGTAGCAATTCGGCGGTGTTCAGCAGCGGGCCATGACGTTTGGCCAGATGTCGCCACAGCATGCCGGCATTGACGATGGCGGCGGCTGAGGTGGCCAATGCAAGGCCGACATAGCTGAAAAACTGCATCAGGATGATGGCCAGCACGATATTCACGCCTACGCTGATGGCGGCAAAGCGCATCGGCGCTTTGGCATCCTTTTCGGCATAACAGGCCGTGGCCAGCAGTTTGACCCAGCAAAAGGCAATAAGCCCGATGGCGTAGGCTTGAAGCGTATGCGCTGTGGCCACGGTGGCTTCATGGGTGAATGCGCCATGTTCGAACAGGGTTCCGATGATGGGCTCGGCCAGCAGTAACAGGCCGCCAACGGCGGGTAGCGTGATCCAGCTTAACCAGACCAGACCGGAGGTCAGGTCCTGTTTGGCGTGCTGCGTATCGCCTTTGGCCAGATGAGCACTCAGCGTGGGCAATAGCGCTGTACTCATGGCAATGCCGAACAGGCCCAGCGGCAATTGCACGATACGATCGGAGTAATACAGATAGGAAACGGCTCCCGGTTCCAGCAGGGTGGCCAGAATGGTGCCGACAAGGATATTGATCTGCACGGCGGCTACGGCCAGCAGTGCCGGGCCGAACAGTTTCAGCGTTTGCCCGATGGCCGGATGACGGAAACGGAAGGAAAGATGCGGTCGCCAGCCAATCTGTTTCAGCGCCGGCCACTGGATGCCCAGTTGCAGCAGACCGCCGAGCAAGACACCCAGCGCCATGCCATAGGCCGGATTATCAAAGCGAGGTGCGATCACGATGGCGGCGAAAATGATGGCCAGATTGAGCAGGGCGGGGCTGGCTGCTGCCAGCGAGAAACGTTTATAGGTGTTTAACACGCCCCAGGCCATGGCAGTTAGTGAAATCAGCAGCAGATAAGGGAACATCCAGCGCGCCAGTGAAACGGACATGTCCCAGCGTTCCGGTTCGTCCATAAAGCCGGGCGCAAACACCATCAGCAGCCACGGCATGAACAGGATACCGAGCACGGTGGCGAGCGTGAGCACGATGAGCAGCAGCGTGGCCAGTGCATTGAGATACTGATGCGCGGCATCCTCGCCCTGTTCCCGTTCATCGCTGAGTACGGGCACCAGGGCGACGGTCAGCGTCCCTTCGGCAAACATGCGACGGAAGAAATTCGGCAGCTTGAAGGCGACGAAAAAGGCGTCAGCCAGTATGCCTGCACCAAGAATACGGGCCAGGAAGATATCGCGCACGAAGCCGAGTATGCGCGAGAGCAATGTCCAGCTGCCCACTTTGGAAGCTGCCGCCAGCAGCCCGCCGCGCCGTTTGCTGTTATTTGACTTGTTTTTTTCAATGGTCATAATCCGCCGCCCTTCGCCGTTTTGCAGGCTAGCGCATTGCCTCAAAAGCGGAAGAAGAATTTGCGGATGTGTCCAAAGGCGGTGATGAAATAATGCCAGGTATCAAGGTAAGTCCTGACGAACCCTTCGAGTTGGCCCTGAAGCGTTTTCGCAAGCAGGTGGAAAAGGGTGGCGTGATCAGTGAATGCCGTCGCCGTGAAGTGTATGAAAAGCCTTCGATTGCGCGTAAACGCAAGGAAGCAGCTGCACGTAAACGGTTGATGAAACGTCTGCGCCGGGTTCGCATGCGTGAGAACAGAAACTACTGATTGATCGCAAAATGCCGGGCAGCAATGTCCGGCATTTTTTATGGGAGTTGATGATGTTGATCAAGCAAATCACGGAAGATATGAAACAGGCCATGAAGGCCGGCGAAAAAGGAAGGCTGATGACTATCCGCATGCTGCGGGCGGCCATCAAGGATCGCGAAATCGAGCTCGGGCATGCATTGTCGGACGAAGAGGTGCAGGCTGTGCTGACACGTCTGCTCAAACAGCGCAAGGATGCGGCAGCGCAATATGCCGACGCCGGTCGAGCCGATCTCGAGGCGAACGAACTTGCTGAGGCAGCATTGATCCAGTCCTATCTGCCTGAGCCGTTATCCGATGCCGAGTTGCAGCAATTGATTGACGAGGCGATTCGTGAAACAGGTGCGGAAAGCATGCGCGATATGGGCAAGGTTATGGGTATCGTCAAGGCAAGAGCAGGCAGTCGGGCAGATATGGGCAAGGTCTCGTCGCTGGTCAAGGCGGCGCTTGCCTGATCGCTCAGACTTGCAACTGCGTCACATAAGCGCTACACAGGGCTTATGACGCATTTTCCGGAATCCTTCCTGAACGAGGTTCAGGCGCGCAGCGATCTGGTGGAAATTATCGGCCGGCATGTGGAGCTGAAAAAGTCCGGCTCCCGGCTGACCGGCCTGTGTCCATTCCATCATGAAAAAACGCCGTCGTTTTCCGTTTCACCCGACAAACAGCTCTATTACTGTTTCGGCTGCGGCAAGGGCGGTGGTGTGTTCCAGTTTCTCATGGAGCATGATGGCTACAGCTTCCCCGAAGCCGTTGAATATCTGGCGCGCAAGGCCGGCCTCGAAATACCGCAAGGCAAACCCCAGGATGCAGCGGCACAATCGTTGAACAAGGCGGCGTATGCATTGCTGGAGCAGACCGCACAGGTGTTTGCGCGCATGCTGGTCTCTGACGCCGGCAAACCAGCGCGCGATTATCTGCAGCGGCGTGGCCTTCCGGAGAGGATTGTGCGCGATTATATGCTGGGTTTTGCACCAGACGGTTACGGCTTCATGAAAAAATGTTTCGGCTCCGATGCCAAGCGATTGTCGCTGCTGGAGAAGGCTGGTTTGCTGTTTCGCTCCGAACGCGGCTTCGGCGATCGTTTCCGCGCCCGCCTTATGTTCCCGATTCGCAACCGGCGTGGCCAAGTGGTTGGCTTCGGCGGACGTATCCTTGGTGACGGGGAGCCGAAATATCTCAATTCGCCGGAAACGCCGTGGTTCCACAAATCCGAACTGTTGTATGGTTTTGCCGAGCATCGGGATGCGATTCGCAAGCGCAAGCAGTTGCTGGTCGTCGAAGGCTATATGGATGTGCTGGCACTGGCAGCGCATGGCTTGCCGATTGCGCTGGCACCACTGGGTACAGCCATTGGCGAAATGCAGATCCGCGAAATTCTGCGTTTGCATGATGCGCCGGTATTCTGCTTCGATGGCGATCGCGCTGGCCGGCAGGCGGCATGGCGTGCGCTGGAGCGCATGATGCCGTTGCTGAACACCGATTATGTACCGAAATTCCTTTATCTTCCGGAAGGTGAAGATCCGGATTCACTGTTGCAGCAGGAGGGCGGCGAAGCCTTTACACGACGTATGACGGAGCAGGCGCAGTCTGTGCTGCAGACCTGGCTTGCCGGTCTGAAATTGCTGGCTGGGCAGGGTGCGGAAGGGCGCGCACGCATGGCGCGCAAGGCGGACGCCATGCTGGCTACAATGCAGGATCCGTATCTGCGCCAGGCATGGCGACAGGAAATCGAGCAGGAGACCGGCATCCGGTTGCAGACCGCGCGCCGTGTGGCCCCCCGGCCCGTGCAACAGGAGGTCGTTCAGGATGCGCCATTAAGTGAGTTGCAGGAGCGCTTTCTGGCCGGGCTGATGCAGAAGCCCGAACGTTTCGCCACGTTGCCTGAAGTGGCAAAACAGTTTTTTGTTGACTATGATGGTGTTCAACAGGTATATATTCGCGCTTTTTCGATCATGGCTGCTGCCGAAGAACAGAATTTGGATATCACGGGCAAACTGCTGCAAGAATTTCCTCAGCAATCTGCAATCGCCCGGTGGGTAAATCAGGCGCCTGTCCATGAGCATGAGTTTGAGAGTCTGTGTTTGGTCATGGAGGCCAACGCCATTCGTGCGCGTCAGCGAAGCATGCGAGGACGTCTGTCGATTGAAGAATCGCGGGCCATGCAATTGCGTTTGCAAGCGATTCACGACGAGTTGCGCAGATTAAATGAGAATTTGGAAGATACCGGAGCGTAAGCATGTCGAAGAAGACACAGGAAAATATTCGTATTCGTGAACTTGCCAGTTTGATGTCCAAGGGCAAGCAGTCCGGCTACATCACCTATGACGAGTTGAACAAGCATCTGCCGGCGGAACTGGTGTCGGCCGATCGTGTTGAACAGATCATTAATGTGTTCACTGAAATGGGCATCGAGGTCGTCGATCCGGAGCGTGCGCCGACCGGCGCTTACGCCATGCGCAAGGATACGCTGCGCAAGGAAGATTCGGCCCTGCGTGCGGACACGACGACGCTGGGCACGGTGATTCGCATTGATGATCCGGTGCGTATGTATCTGCGTGAAATGGGTACCGTTGAGCTGCTGACGCGCGAGGGTGAGATCGAGATTGCCCGCCGTATCGAGGAAGGCCGCATGCAGATCCATGAAGCTATCTGTCTGTGTCCGGCGACATTCCGTGAAATCATGAAACTGGGCGAACGCATTATCCAGATTCGCGACGAGGCGCTGGAGAATGAGGAGGAGCCGAATTTCCGCGATATTCTTGATATCGATGACAAGGTGGTCAATGCCGCGGCCATTCAGGAATACCAGAATCGTATGAACCGTTCGGAAGAGGACGAGGACGATCTGGAAGAAGAAGAAGTCAAGATGGATCCGGAGGAGTTGTCCGAGGCGATCAAGGCGCGCACGGCTACGCCGGACGGTACGCCGATGCAGGAAACCGTCATTACCAAGGAAGAACAACTGGAAGAGGCGCTAAGCCATTTTGATCAGGCCAAGCAGTTGCATGATGAGTTCATCGCCATCAAGAAGAAGCTGGAGAAGAATCCGTCGGATACGAAGCTGTGGGAGCGTAGTCAGGAAGTGCTCAATGCGATGTTGCTGGAACTGGTCAGTATTCCGTTTTCACCGCGTCAGCTGGATATGCTGGTACAGCGTTTCAAGAATGCGATTGAGCGTGTGCGCAAGTATGAGCGGGCGATTCGCGATTTTGCACTGAAGGCCAAAATGCCGCGCAAGCTGTTCATTGAAACGTTCACGCCGCGTGAAACCGATGAGCGCTGGCTGGATGATGTCATCAAGGAGCACGCCGGTGCATCCTGGACCGAGGCCATTGAGCAGTATACCGGCAAGATTCGCGAGAATCAGCGCAGACTCAAGCGTGTGGAACAGGAAACGGAGATGCACATCGACGAGCTGAAGGATGTGGCGCGTCGCCTGACCATGGGTGAGGCGAAAATGCGTCAGGCCAAGCGCGAAATGATCGAGGCCAATCTGCGCCTGGTGATCTCCATTGCCAAGAAATACACCAACCGCGGCCTGGGCTTCCTCGATCTCATTCAGGAAGGCAATATTGGTCTGATGAAAGCTGTGGACAAGTTTGAATGGCGGCGTGGTTACAAATTCTCGACCTATGCGACATGGTGGATTCGTCAGGCTATCACCCGTTCGATTGCCGATCAGGCACGCACGATCCGTATTCCGGTGCATATGATCGAAACGATCAACAAGATGATGCGTGTTTCGCGTCAGATTGCGCAGGAAGTCGGGCGCGAGCCGACGCCGGAGGAACTGGCCGAGTATCTGGAGATGCCGGTGGAAAAGGTGGAGCAGATTCTGGAGGTTGCCAAGGAGCCGGTCAGTCTGGAAACGCCGATCGGTGATGATGAAGATTCCCAGCTGGGTGACTTCGTTGAGGATGAAAATGCCGAGAATCCGCTGGATCTGGCTGTCAACAAGGCACTGGCCGAGGCGATGCTGGAAGTGCTCGACAACCTGACCGATCGGGAGCAGAAGGTGTTGCGCATGCGTTTCGGTATCGGCATGAACACCGATCATACACTGGAAGAGGTCGGCAAGCAGTTCGGCGTCACGCGTGAGCGTATTCGTCAGATTGAGGCCAAGGCCCTGCGCAAGTTGCGTCATCCGTCACGTGCGCAGAAGCTGAAAACGTTTGCTGATTCGCCGGAAGGCAGCCAGCTCGATGCCCTTCGCTGATGGCAGTGAATAGACTTTGATACGGCGCTGATCCGTTGATGCCCCGGCGTATAGTGCCGGGGCTTTTTTTATCCGCTGCCGGGAAGTATGCGGATACGTTCGATATGTACGGCTTTGCGTGTTGTCGTGTCCACCCGTACCTTGGTGGCAAAGATCGTGGCACCGCGTTCCACGGCCTCGAAACGGCGCGGCAACTTGTCGACCATGCGCGCCAGCGCGCTTTCCACTTTCATGCCGATGATCGACTGGTAGGAGCCGGTCATGCCGATATCCGTCTGATAGGCGGTGCCGCTGGCATGGATGATTTCATCGCAGGTGGGAATATGCGTATGTGTGCCGTAGACAAAGGACGCCCAGCCATCGAGATGCCAGGACATGCCCATTTTCTCACTGGTCGCTTCGGCATGCATATCGACTAGAATGGCGCTGACATCGTCGGGAATTTCCTGCATGGCGCGGCTGGCTGCGGCAAACGGACAGTCCCATGATCCCATGAACACCTGGCCGATGAGGTTAATGACGGCGATGCGGTGGCCGGATGGCGTTTCGCGCACCGTCCAGCCCTGTCCCGGCGCCCGGGCAGAAAAATTCATCGGTCGGGTAAAGCGCTCATCCTTGTCAATCAATTGCAGAAATTCGCGCTGATCCCAGCAGTGATTGCCATTGGTCAGTACATCGACACCGAGGGAGAACATTTCCTCGGCGGTTTTGGTGGTCAGGCCGAAGCCTGCGGCAAGGTTTTCGCCGTTGGCTACGGTGAAATCGATATTGTGCTGGTCGATGAGGCGAGGCAGATGTTCGGTCAATGCTCGCCTGCCTGCCTTGCCGATCACATCGCCGATGACAAGAATATTGATTAGCTGGGGCATGCGATGGTCTCCTTTTCGGTGATCACAAACTGCATGGGAATATCGTGGGGTTCAACCGGAATATGCGCCACTTCCTGGCAGGAAAAGGCCAGACCAATGATGGCATCCAGATGCCGACGATGTCGTGACAGCCACAGGTCGAAGCATCCTTTGCCCATGCCCAGGCGGTTGCCTGCCCGGTCAAATGCGGTTAGCGGGCAGAGCAGGATGCCGCCCTGTGCTGCTTGCCAGGGAGTACCATCGCATGGTTCTTCCACGCCCCATGCGCTGTGTTGCCAGCGTGTCTGCTCATCAATCTGCAGCCAGTGCATATGCGTGTGTTCCTGGACGCGGGGTACGACATGTCGATAGTTCGGCCAGGCGAGAATGCGTCGGGTATCGACTTCGGGCTGCATGGAAACATAACAGAGCAGTGTCGAGCAGTTGGGAGAATGGGTTTGCAGCAAGCGATGCAGGCGCTGGCAGATACGTCGGGAAAAGTCGTCACGTTGTATGTCAGAGAGTGTCTGGCGCCGTTCCATGGCTTGCCGGCGCAGGGATTGTTTGGACGCGGGGGATGATGGCTTCAAGAAACGAAAATCCTTTTGACGGCGGAGGTCATAAAAAGGGCGCCCCCGCACTGACGTTTTGGCTTGCAGTTGTCGAACCCTCCAGCAAGAGGTGGGCGCCGCACGATAACGTCAGGTATTCCGCTACGGGAACGCACACGGTTAACGTAGCTAGGCTCCCTTTCGACAAGTATCGGCTCAGGCAACTTGGATGCCGTTCGTTCAGCGCAGGGGCGCTTTCGCTAAACCTTCTGCTTGTAATACTACCTGATCCAGCGAAGATATCAAGCCCTCGATGCCCTCAATGGCCGTATGTTGCTTTTGCAAAAGTTCGCCGGCCAGGTTCATGGCTACGAGTACGAGCAGGCGATCCGATGCGACGGCAGCACCGGCCTTGCGTAGCTCATCAATGTGTTCCTGAATCATGGCGGCGGCTTGCAGGACATGTTCCGGGTTATCATCGGTGCGAATCGTGTAATGGTGCCCCATGAGATCAATATCAACGCTGTGCGTCATGATGTCGTTCCGTTGCTGGCAATCAGTTCATCCAGTTTTTCGATGGCATGTTCGACCCGGGCTTTGGCCTCCAGCTTGCCGTTTTGTAGGGATTGCAGTTCAGCCTCGAGGTTTTGCACCTGATCTCGGCGTCTGCGCAATTCGCTTTCCGCCAGTCGCACGACTTCACGCAAGCGGTGATTGTCGGCCATCAGCGTTTCCATATTGCGGCGGATATCGCCGATGTGCTCGGAAAGCTGCTGAATCCGGGTCTCCAGAGCCTGTTTGGGATCACGTTCGTGCATGTGAGGTATTGAAGCACTGTGTCAGGGCAGGGTCAACTGTTTCACCGGTATGGGTGTTTTCTATGGCTACAGACCCAGTTCAAAAAATGAGTTTTCTTCAGCAGGGGGAGCATCAGGAGACGCAGATTCTTCAGTTGGCGCAGTGCCTTCGAGGAAGGCTTCATCCAGTGTGTCTTCCGTGGCATCAGTGGCCAGTTTTCCGGTTTTCCGATCGATGGTTACGATTTCAATGCCCTCGGGAATGGCAAAATCTTCCACCGGCTTGCCTTTGTGAAAAGCCTGCATGGCTTCCAGCCAGGTAGGGAGTGAGGCATGTGCGCCGGTTTGCCGGCGGCCCATGCTGGTAGGGGTATCCCGTCCGGTCCAGACGCCTGTCAGCACCTGTGATGTGAAACCCATAAACCAGGCATCAACCTGTTTATTGGTCGTGCCTGTTTTACCGGCGGCCGGCCGCTGCAGTGCCAGTGCGCGCCGTCCGGTGCCGCGCTCGATGACGCCTTTCATCATATTGGTGATCAGATAGGCATAGGGCGGATCCAGCACCTGAATGGCTGGTCGCATGGCATTGCTGGCCGCTGCGACAGGGTCGGTATGGCAAGTCTGGCAGCGCGTGCCGGCCACGGCGCGATGCAGGGTATGACCATTGCGACCCTGCACCTGCATGATGGCCACTGGTTTCCATTTCTTGCCGGTAGCAAGTACGGCATAGGATTCAGTGAGTGCTTCCAGCGTGACTTCGGTGACGCCCAGCGCCAGCGCCAGCTGTTTGGGAAAAGTGCGTCCCAGCGGATAGTTTTGCAGCGCCATACGGAACTGGTCGATGCCGATATCCTGTAACAATTTGATCGAGGCCAGATTGCGCGAATGCTCGAGTGCATCACGCAGGGTAACCGGGCCGGCAAATTTGTTTTTGTAATTGTCCGGACGCCAGAAGTCATCGAAATTCGAGCCGCCGAACACCACCGGTGCATCCATGATGATAGATGCCGGTGTCATACCGTTTTCCAGGGCGGTCACATAAAGGAACGGCTTGAATGCGCTTCCAGGCTGACGTTTGGCTTGGCTGACGCGATCAAAGCCGCTGACTTTATGGTTGAAGCCGCCGACCCGGGCCAGCATCGTGCCGCGTTTGAGATCGATGCTGTAAAGCGCCGATTCAATGGATGGTCGCTGGGTGAGAATGACGCCGCCATGGCCATCGCCATGCAGCATGACCTCATCGCCGGCGATCCATGTGCGCGGGCGGTCATAGCGTTGCGGGTCGTTTTGTTGATCGGAAGGCGGTTTCTCCCATTGCCAGCGGGGTTTGCTGAGCTTCCAGCGTTGCATGCCGTCATTGATGATCAGCTGGTTGCCGCTGATTTTCTCCACCAGTGCCGGAACAATTTCGTCATCGTCAATTTGTGAGCGGCTGCGCTGTTTTTTCCAGGCCTGAAGAAGGGAAGGCCATTCGCGTTTGGCATGGTGCAGGGGGTAGCGATAGTACTGTTCCTGTTCCAGTCGCAACAGGCCGTGCCTGACGGACCGGATAGCATGGTTTTCCGTATCCGGCTGATAGGGGACGATGACAGTCAGGCCCTGTCGGCGCAGGGTTTGTTCACCAAACTTCTCGACCAGTTGCCGGCGAACTTCATCAGCATAGGCATCGGTCATCAGTGTTTTGTTCAATGGTGTGACATTCAGTGGTTCGGCAATGGCCCTGGCAACCTCTTCAGCTGAGGCGTTATGGCTTTTTTCCATCAGGTAGAGCACGGTATTTCTGCGTTTCACAGCCAGTTCGGGGTGCAGGTGGGGCGCATATTTACTGGGTGCCTTGGGCAAGCCTGCCAGCATGGCGCATTCTGCCAGTGTCAGTTCATCCAGCGGTTTGTGAAAATAACGCCAGGCGGCACTGGCTACGCCATAGGCGCCGCGCCCGAGATAAATCTGGTTCAGATACAGGTACAGAATTTCGTCCTTGGAAAACTGTTGCTCGATGCGGTAAGCCAGCAGGGCTTCCCGAATTTTCCGTGTCAATGAACGTTCCGGCGATAACAGAAAGTTTTTGGCTACCTGCTGGGTGATGGTCGAGCCACCCTGCACGGTATGGCCGGCACGAATATTGGCCAGTGCAGCGGACAGGATACGGGCAGGGTTGATGCCCGGGTGTTCGTAAAATTGTTGGTCTTCGGCGGCCAGAAAGGCATGGATGATTTTCTGGGGGATCTGGTCGAAGGGCACCAGTATGCGGTGTTCGTCGGCATATTCGGCGATGAGGGTACCTTCTTCATTGTAGATGCGTGTGGTCAGCGGTGGCTGGTAGTCAGCCAGGATTCTCAGATCCGGCAGCGTGCTGGCAAATACGAAATAGAGCGCGAGCACGGCCATGGCGGCAGTGAGGCTCAGAAACACAACGGTTTTCAAGAAGATTGAAAAAATGCGCATTAAGGCGAATATAAGCCGAATGAAGGATATCAGGCAAGGCGAATATCAAGGACGACGATGCGCGGCGGGGTTTTCACTGCTTGAGGTGATGATGGTGGTGGCTATTGTCGGTATCATGGTTGCGATAGCCGTGCCCTCATTATCTGCCTGGCGGCAGCAGCAGGCACTCAACAATGCTGCACAGACATTGCTAGCGCATTTGAAACAGGCGCGCATGCTGGCCGTTGCCGAGAATCGCAAGGTCAGTCTGACCTTTGATGCTACAGGCTATGTGTTTGATGCCGATGTGTCCGGCAATTGTACCGTGTGTCGTAATGAGGTGATTCGATACGATCAGTTTGCCAAACAGCTGGTGGTGACGCCGCAGACCACGCGTACGTTTAGCAGCCATGGGACAGTGAATTTTGGTTCGATCACCCTGCAGTTGGATGGCTCGAAGAAGATCATCATCAATGCCATCGGTCGGGCGTATCTGCAATGAAAGGCGGAGTGATGCGCGGATTTACACTGATTGAAGTCATGATTGCACTGGTGATCAGCATGATTGCACTGCTGGCAATCGGCAGCTTTACGGTTTCCATGATGAATCAGGGGCAGATTGCGCGCGAACGTCTTGCAGCCGTGCATCTGGCCGAGTCCCTGCTCGAGGAATGGCAACATGATGGCAAGGATTATTTTCCGAATGTGAAAGCCGATTGTTCGACACAGCCGCGTACCGCCATGCCGACCTATCCTGTCACGGTAAGTTGTACGCCAGCGACAGCCAGAACGAATTTTACGGTGCAGGCGCTTGAACAGTCAGCGGAAGGGCCCATGCCGCCTGCACCATTGAAAATCGGGACCTTCGCCAAGGTTGATCCCTATACGGTTACACCAAAGGTAAAGGTGGTGAAGGTCTCCTGGTATCACAAGCCAACAGGGAATGCGCAGAAGGACAAAAGTCGCTTTCATTCGGTTTTCCTGACGCATGTGTCGGCGGTAAAATAAGATGATAAAGAGCAGGAGTATGCAGGAAAGAGGCTTTACACTGGTCGAACTGCTGGTTGCCATGGCCATTGGACTGGTCATTCTGTCCGGCATTATTTCGTTGTATGTGTCCGGTATAAACAGCAACCGGGCGGAAATGTCACGCACGGAACGCATGAGCGATCTTTATCTGGCCTCGCAAATCATGCAGTCCGAATTAAAAACCGCACGGGATATTTGCTGGGATGCGGCGAATAAACAGCTGATATACCAGCCGCTGGATTCGGCAGCAACGCTGAATGGCTGTAACAATGTGGCGGCCAGTAACGGGGCCTTCAGGCTGGAGGCGAAAAAGCAGCGTATATGCTGGGACAGGCCTGATGAGGGGGATGGATGTCAGGAGATGGTCCGGGATATGGATGCAACGGCCGGGCTCGTGGCCAGTCTGTCTGGCGGTGTCTGGGATATTCGTCTGAAATCCACCTATACCGGTAAGGATCATACAACGAAATCGCTTGAACTGGGTTTTAAACTGTGGCCAAGGAATTGATCTATGCATAGAACATCCGTAGCCGGGCAGCGTGGTTTTGTGCTGCCGATGGCATTGATTGTACTGACCTTGCTGACCCTGTTGGCGCTGGCATTGTATTTTGTCAGTCGCAGCGGAATTCAGACCAGCGCCACTGCCCAGCGGTCGACACAGGCATTTTATTTCGCCGAGGCCGGCATCAATTACATCACCTGGGCTTTGAATAACGATGCCGATTTTGACAGTTTTAATGCGGGCGGAACATATGAGTTTTCGGCATTGGAGCCGACATTTCCTGCCAATGCCGCGCAAGTAGGTGACTATTCGGAGTTGCTGGCCTATTTGTGGTATCCGGGGCCTGCCGTGGTCAGTGATACGCAGGCAGCCGGTAAATCCGGTCAGATGCTGTATTTTGACAATACGCCCATGGCCAGTCGCTATATTTGTGCGGAAAATGCGGCGAAATTTCCGAATTGTATTGATTTTTCATTGCCGGCTTCTCAGCGGGTATCGCCGGTGATGGAGCGCATCAGTACGCATTTGCCGCGCTACATCAAGCTTGAAATGACAGCCGATGGGAAAATCTTACCCTCCATTCCGGCATTGCCACACCGCTCGCCACCTGTGACCGGTGAGGACGTGCCGAACAATGGTGCCATTGTCTGGCTGACGGCAGGAACCGCCTCGAAGGATATTGAACTGTTCCCGCTGGATCCGTCCGATTTGTATGGTGGTACAAAGCCGGCGCTGTGTCTGGGAGGATCGTTACCGTCCTGTCCGTGTAACAAGGCGGATGCCGCTTATGCAACAGCCCAGGCCTGCGATGCCAATGCACGCACATGGCTCACATCCTATGGCCTGGTTGCATATGCGGTGGGTTATGTGGATGGCAAGCCGACGGTCTTAGTGCGGGCCGTGGTAATGTGATGTGGATCACATTGACTGAAGACTCAGAGGGTTATATATTGGCAGTAAGTCGAACGGTTTGTCGGGAGGTGTGGTGATGTACAGGGTATTGGTAATGATAGGCTGCTTTTTTACGGTTTGGGGTGTTTCTGCAGGGCTGCAGGGGAGGCATGTCGATACGGGAATTGCAATGTTGCTGGCCGACGATGGCTCTTCCGGTACTTCTTCCAAGGACAAGGATTCGTCCGGGAAGGATAAATCCGCCAGCAAGGATGAGGATAAGGATGGAGACAGTGGCGGTTGTGTGTGTCCGCCAGGTATTGAGAACTGTGTTTGCAGCGATGGTTCCATGGGAAAGTCTGGCTGCGGCAGCACTGGTGGCTCTGACGACGGCACGTCATCAGATGGTTCCGGGACAAAGGACAAGGATAAGTCATCATCCGGGGGTGACGAAAAAGACAAGGATAAA
>CAZTGM010000014.1:13741-31856 GCA_964613235.1 uncultured Zetaproteobacteria bacterium
GGTGGAACGAGCTGTGAGGATAGCCGGATCAAGGCCAGTCCCCGTGAATTTCGTTCGATTCTCGGGAGATAGCCACGTGCGAATGCACGGATATTGACGATTCCCCTGTAAATAAGGTATGTTGCGTATCATATAAAGGTAATGCCTTAAATGAGGGAGGCGAATGTCACTGTTATCGGGGAATCGTAACGGTCTGATAGGGGTCGACATTGGCACCTCTTCCATCAAGGTGGCAGAGCTTCATCGCGGGCATTCGGGCTACCATTTGCATGCTGCAGCTGTGGTGCCGCTTCCTCCGGGTGCTATTGTGGAAAACACGGTGGAAAAGGCGGATGTGGTTGCCCAGGTGCTGCGTGAGGCGGTTCGGCAGGCGGGGGTATCGACGGATCGTGCAGCGATTGCCGTGGCCGGCAATGCGGTGATTGTCAAAACGATTCTGTTGCCGGCAATGAGCGAGCTGGAACTGGAAAGCCAGATTGCCTATGAAGCGGATCAGTATGTGCCCTACGATATGGATGAGCTGTATCTGGACTTCCATGTGCTTGGCCCTGCCGAGCAGGACCCGGAACAAATGGAAGTTGTGCTCGTTGTTTGTAAGCGGAATATCATTGAAGATTATCAACTCCTGTTCAATGAGGCGGGACTGACGCTTGTTTGTGTCGATTGCGCCGTGTTTGCCCTGCAGAACATCGCCGAGTTACTGCATGAAATCCCGTCGGCGAAGCCAGCCAACGGCATCCATCTGCTTCAGCCGAAAAAAAACTTTTCGCCAACGATTGCGCTGATCAATATCGGGGCCGCCATGATTCATGTGAATATCCTTGTCGAGGGTCGCATGACATTCGTGCGGGACCATTTTTTTGGTGGCAATGAATTGACAGAGGCAATTCAACGCATTCATCAGCTGAGCTTTCAGGATGCCGAACGCATGAAAATCGAAGACTTTTCCGTTGTGCAGAAGGATGCAGTAGATCAATACCTGGCCAAGCTAGCCTCAGAGTTGATGTATGCGCTGGACTTCTATTCGGCCAATCATTCGGATCGGCCGGTTGACAAAATTTTCCTCAGTGGTGGCGGAGCCCTGGTGCCCGGGATTGCGGAAGCGCTGGAGATGCGCTTAGGCATTGATGCTGAAATATTACAGCCCTTTCCCAGCATTACGATTGCACACAACAAGGCCTTTAATCCGGACATGATGCAAAAACTGGGGCCACGCATGGTCTTGCCGTTAGGGCTGGCCATCCGAGCTTTTCTGCCATGATACGGATTAATCTTTTACCCTACCGGGTAGAGCTGCGCCGGCAGCAGATACTACAACAATTGCTGGCAGGTATTGGCATCATCGTCATGGTTGCAAGCCTGCTGTTCTCTTGGCATGTCTATCAGGGAGGGACGGTGAATGAACTGGAAGTCCAGCTGGAAGATCTGAAAGAGCAGAATGAAGAACTGGAAGTAAGCATTGGTGAAATCAAGGGAATTGAGATGCTTCGTGCTGAGGTGGAACAGAAGCTGGCATTGGTTGACCAGTTGCAGGAAGGTCGTTTCCGAGCATTAATCGTACTCTACGAGCTGGCCAAACGCATTCCCAAAAATGTCTGGCTAACTTCCATTGAAGATAATGGTTCCAGCCTGCAGCTAAGTGGTAAGGCTGAAAGCAATAAGGCGATTGCCAATTTTATGCGTGCGCTGGATCAGTCGTCTGTGTTTACGGGCATTCGATTGCGGGAGATTACCCGGGAGAGTATTGGCGGGCAGCATGTACGTCAGTTTGCATTGTCTCTGTTGCATAGCGGTTCGAATCAGCTTCATGCCACTGTGCCGGTAAAAGGAAGGGGGCGATGAAGGGGTTGAGTCTGGATTTTGCGATGCTGGATCAGCTGAAGCCGTTGCTATCCTATCCCGTATGGCAAAAGCTTGTTGCCCTGGCAGGAGTGGCTTTGCTGCTGGTTGTATCCTATGTGTACTTTTTCTTGTTGCCTGTAGAGGACGAAATCGATGGGTTGCAGGCATCCATTATAGAACAGCAACGGATACTTGAGCGTAATCAGGCGATTGCCGACCAGTTGCCCAAAAAGAAGCAGGAGTACGAGCAGTTGGTCAAGGATCTGAATGTGGCACTCAATATGTTGCCCAGAAAGTCGCAGATTGAGAATCTTCTTGCAGACGTATCATGGGCAGGCAAAGATGCCGGTCTGGAGTTTAGTGTTTTCCAGCCAAAAGAAGAGCGTGTACGGGAAATCTACGCTGAGGTCCCGGTGGAAATTTCTGTGAATGGAAGTTTCCGCCAATTACTCTCGTTTCTTAAGCGCGTGGGGGAGATGCCCAGAATTGTTGATGTGAAGCGCCTGTCGATTTCTCCGGGAGAAAAGCCCGGCATGCTTGCAGTGGCGGGTTCGGTTGTGACTTATCGTTTTGTTGAAAACGGGGTGGCAGCGAATGATTTGTCGCAATCACGGGCAAGAGGGCGCTAAGGGTATGTCCGGGAGGAGTGATATGGGAATGCGGATTGTGCACAGCTGGGTTTATTCGACCGTGCTGTTGTTGTTTATGCTGTTGCCAGCACTGGCTTCAGCTGCCGTATCGCTGGAAAAGATCTCCTTAACGACGGCAAATCATATGGAAAGCGTGCATCTTCGTCTGAGCGAAAAAACGACCTATCAGGTTTACGAACTTTCAGCGCCGAACCGTCTGGTGATAACGTTGGGCGGTGCCGCGATGAAGGCGGAGCTCAAGCCGATCGCAGTGGATGGCAAATGGGTGCACAGAATTGTCCCCAGATCCGATGCTTCAGGGGTGCGTGTCGAGTTGCTGCTGGCCGGAACGCCAACGCACCGTATTGAGGAAAAAGGCAGCGACCTGTTCATTCATTTAAGCGGTAAGCAACCGGAGGCTGCTGCAGGTAAACCGCATGCCATCCTGAAGGATATCGAGGTCCGGGAACAGGCAGGCATAAGCGAGATTTATTTGCGCGGCGAACATATGGATGCCAGCAGCAATACATTTGTCACCAATGGCGGCAAAACGATGATTGTTGATTTCTGGGAGGGTGAATCCCGATTGGCCAAAGAGCATTTTTCATATGCCAGTCATCATATCGAGGATATTACGGTAGGTGCTGCCGACGGGCGATTGCGGCTGGTATTCGGACTTGTGTCAGGACTCGGCAACACGCATCAAATCGAAAGTTCGCCGCAGCAATGGCTGCTACGGCTGGGGCATGTGAAGGTAGCCAAAAAACAAAGTCGGCAAACGGTGGAAAGTGTCAACTTCGTGCCCGATGACAAGGCGCCGCATCTGGTGATTCAGACCAAACGTGCTGGAGCAGTGATGAATATCAGCCAGCAAAAAGATCATATTACGATCGATATTTCCAAAGCCGATCTGGCGGAAGGGTTGGAACGGACGCTGGATGTCAGCGCATTTCCCGGGCCAGTGAAGCAGGTTGACAGTTATCGGCGCGGCGATGATGTGCGTATTGTCGCGCGTCTCAGGGAGAAAGTCACCCTGACCTCTTTCCAGTCCGGTAATGTGCTGACGTTGAACTTTGAGCCTGAGGGCGCCACTCCTTCCCGGGGCGATGTTACAGGAAGAAACCAGCCGATTTATTATGGAGAGAAGGTCAGTTTCGATTTCAAGGATATTGATATTCGCAATGCTCTGAAACTGATCGCGGAGATGAGTGATTTGAATATTATCATGGGCGATGATGTCAGTGGCACGCTAACCATGCGCCTGGTGGATGTTCCCTGGGATCAGGCACTGGATCTGATTCTGTCTTCCCGCGGGCTGGGCAAGATCCAGGAAGGCAATGTTGTGCGTATTGCGCCACTATCCGTACTGCAGGAGGAGTACACGGCAAAGCTGAAAGCCAAGGCGGCGACGCAGGAACTGGAGCCTTTGGTCACTGAATTCATCCATTTGGGATATGCCTCGGTGGCGGATATCAAGGAGATGATCGAGAATGCGCCGAAACGTTCGGCGGCACCGGCAGATGGAGGCAATAACGGTGAGGCTTCCGCTGATAATGGCGAGGGCGGTCTGGCCCTGATGTCCAGCCGTGGTTCGCTGTTGATGGATGAGCGACGTAATATTCTGATCGTGACCGACACCGAAAGCAGGGTCAATAATATCAAACGCCTGATTTCCGTACTGGACAAGCCGGTACAGCAGGTGCTGATTGAGGCGCGTATCGTGGAAGCCGGTAATTCGTTTACGCAGGATCTCGGCATTAAATGGGGAGGCACCTATAATGACCAGGCGGCTCCCGGCAACCGCTTTAGCCACAATGTGGGGGGAGGCATAGGCGGCAACCTGGTGGATCTTCCCGCACAGGGGCCCGCTGGCGCCATCGTGTATAATCTGGGTACGTTGAGTAATGTGCTGAATTTGAATTTGGAATTGTCTGCAGCCGAAGCGGACCAGAAAATCAAGGTGCTTTCCAATCCTCGTGTATTGACCAGCAATCATCGCGAAGCGCGCATCGAACAGATCCTCGAGATTCCGTTTACGCAGACAGAAGCCCAGGGTGGTGTGCTGGTGACCTCCACCGTGGTGCGGGAAGCCAAGCTCAGCCTGATTGTGACACCGCAGATCACCGTGGATAACAAGGTGATTATGGATATTGAGATCCACAAGGATACACCTCAGGCTAATACACTGAAGCCAGGCGGTGACCCGGTGATCAACAAGAAAACGCTGAAAACCAAGCTGCTGGTGGAGAATGGCGAAACAGTTGTATTGGGTGGTATCTATTCGAAAACGGTTAGCCACACCAAGAATGCCGTGCCGGGCTTTAGCGATATTCCCATTCTTGGCTTGCTGTTTCAACGTAATCAGAAAGAAGACCAGCGTGTGGAGCTGATGCTGTTTATTACGCCCACGCTGGTGAGCAGCGGCGGGCAGGAAATCACGCAGCAGGAAGATTGATGCGTTGACTGGAAGCCTGATTATTTTCTGTCAGCATTAGCCGATGCATAACAAGGTTTATCGGGTCGAACTGGGCCCCCGTTCTTATGATATTCACATTGAGTCAGGTTCGCTGGCACATATCGGCGAGGCAATGGGAACATTGTTTGCAGATGAACGGCGCTGTCTGATTGTTTCCAATGAAACCATTGCGCCATTGTATATGGCGCAGGTGTGTGAGTCGTTGCAGCGGCAGGGCTGGCAGTATCGACAGTGTATTCTTCCCGATGGAGAGCAGTTCAAGACGCTGGATGTATGGTCGCGAGTTCTCGATGCACTGATGGAGGCTCGCCTGTCCCGTAATGAGCCGGTTATTGCATTAGGTGGCGGTGTCATCGGTGATATGGTTGGCTTTGCTGCTGCCTGTTACCGGCGTGGCATCCCTTTTATCCAGATCCCGACGACGTTGCTGGCCCAAGTGGATTCAAGCGTTGGTGGCAAGACGGCTATCAACCATATCCATGGAAAAAATATGATTGGTGCCTTCTATCAGCCACGCCTGGTATGGATCGATCCGGAGGTGTTGCGGACGCTTGAGCCGCGGCAGGTGCAGGCCGGTATGGCCGAGGTTATCAAATATGGCATGATCCGTGATGCGGCATTCTTTGACTGGCTGCAGGCACATGTCGCAGCTGGGCTGGAACTGGATGCGCAGATCATTGCCGACATGATTTTTACATCCTGCCGGCACAAGGCGGAAATCGTCATGGCGGATGAAACCGAAATGGGGCAGCGCGCATTGCTGAATCTGGGACATACGTTCGGCCATGCCATCGAAGCGATGACTCAATATCGGCATTATCTGCATGGTGAGGCCGTGGCCATTGGCATGCTGATGGCGGCACGCCTGTCGGCGCAATTGGGGTATGCCCGGCCAGAAGTGGGGCAGGCATTGCTGGATTGTCTCAAGTGCGCACGTTTGCCGGTGGAGGTGCCACGATTCACTGCCGAGCAGTGGCTGGATGCCATGGGGCATGACAAGAAGAACATAGGCACAACGATTCGCTTTATTTTATTGCATGATATTGGTTCGGCATTTATTTGTTCCGATGTACGTGAGTCAGATATTCATCGGCTGATTGCAAGTTACGCATGAAAAACGGGGGCTATGCCCCCGTTGATGTATGGGCTGGATACCTGTTTATTCGTCGCCAAGTGCACCGAATAATACCAGCAGGTTTTCGAACAGCAAAAAGACATCCAGATACAGGGTCAATGCGGCGGCGATATATTCCTCGTTCGGATAATCGCGCAGGATGCTGGATGTGTCATAGAGGATGAAGGCCGAAAACAGTAACACGCTGATGCCGGAGAGAGTCAGGGCCAGTACGCCGGATTCAAAAAAGAAGTAGTTCGACAGGCCCAGAACAATGACGGCGATCAGGCCGGTCCAGACAAAACCTTTCAGAAAGGAAAAGTCCTTGCGTGAAAAGAAGGCATAGGCACTCAGGCCGACAAATACGGCTGCAGTGGTCATGAATGCCTGCGCAACCAGCATATCGGATCTGGCCGCCACCATGGTGACCAGCGGTGCGATGGCCATGCCGGTAATGCCACCAAATCCCAGCAGTGCAGCGAAATTGATGCCTGGTATGTGGCGTACGGCCTGTACAAGGAAAATGCCGCCGATCATCATGAATAGCATCATCCACGGATGTTCATGCGGGAAAGCCAGTCCCGCAGCCATATAGGCACCCAGACTGCCGGCAGCAATGCACAGTGCCAGCATGCCATAGGTTTTGCCAAGGAAGCTGATTCTGGCATCTGCCAGTTGAGTCGATGTTAATACGGGTGTATTCATGTCATTCTCCTTTGAATTGTCAGATTGTTACGGTGCCGCCTGTATGCTCAGCCGTCAAGGCAGGCGACGATGGTGTTCAATAATCTCGATGTCGATGATACCGTCATCCATGCGCTTCTGTTGCACGGCGAACATACGCCGAATCAGCCAGTTCCGGATCCATGGGATAAGCAGCAGAAAACCGATGCTGTCGGTGATAAAACCGGGAGTGAATAACATCAGGCCGCTGACTGCAAGCAGGATGCCGTGAAAACCGTGATGCGCGGGGATTTCTCCCATGCGCAGGCGTTGCTGAGCATCAATGAGTGTTTTCAGACCCTGCCAGCGTATGAGCGAGCCACCGATGGCAGCCGTGAGCAGACACAGTGCAATGGTTGTCAGACCGCCGATGCCACTGCCAACTTCGATGAGGACATATAGCTCGGCCAGTGGCAGTGCGATGAAAAGGAATAAAAGTATTTTGAACATGCCGTATGTATGGGGGATCAGGCGCCTTTTTTCAAGTGCGGATATCCCAGCGCCAGTGCACACAGGGCTGCTATGCCGTGGCGCATGGCCGTTTCATCGATGTTGAAGCAGGGATGATGCAGAGGATAGCGGGTGTCCGGGCCGGCGCCGGTGCCAAGGCGAAACAGGGCGCCGGGAGTATCGGCGAGGAATTCCGCAAAGTCTTCGCCACCCATGGATGGTGCATCCAGCGTAATCAGTTCGCAGTCAGGCAGATACTGGCTGAAAATCCGTTCGCTGGCATGCATGGCCTGTTCATCATTGTGCAGGATCGGACAGGCCTGCTTCAGCGTGAACGTTGCTGTGGCTCCCCAGGATTCCGCTGTCTGACGAATAATGCGTATCATCTGATTGCGGATGGTTTCATGGGCATCGGGATTCAGGGTACGAACCGTGCCGGAGAAACGGACATGATCGGGCAACACATTGGCGGCATGGCCTGAATGAATTTCACCAATGGTCAGTACGGCAGGATGTTGCGAGTCCACACGGCGGCTGATGATATGGTGCAGGGCCTGAATAACATGACTGGCAATCAGAATAACATCGGTACATTCGTGAGGCCTGGCGGCATGTCCGCCCCGTCCCCGGATTTCCACTTCGAACAGGTCGGCAGCAGCACACATGACACCATGGCGCATGCCGATGCTGCCGGATGGCAGATGAGGATAGACATGTAGCGCAAAGATATGATCGGGCTGGATGTCTGCAAACACGCCATCATGGAGCATGGCGGTTGCACCCGAACAGGTTTCTTCTGCCGGCTGGAAGATGAAGGAGATGTTACATGGCAGTTGCGTTCGCATGCCGCTCAGGACGATGATGGCACCGAGCAGCATGGCGCTGTGTGCATCGTGACCACAGGCATGGGATATGCCCTCATGCAGCGATATACAATCGATTTGTTTTTTGTCCTCGATGGGCAGGGCATCCATATCGGCTCGTAATGCCAGCCACGGCAGAGAAGGATCGACATGCAGTGCCGCCAGCAGGCCATAGCCGCCGATGTCCGTGCGTACGTCAAGGCCGTGCCGGTAGCATTGCTCGGCAATCCAGGCACTGGTTTGCTGTTCCTGGCCGGAAAGTTCGGGATGGCGGTGCATATGCCGGCGGTAGCTGATGACGGTGTCGAAGATGCACTCGATGCGTTGTTGCAGGGATTCGTTCATGCCTGTTGCCTCCAGCCATCGGTTGTGCGCATGGCATGAACCATGTCCGGGAAAGCGGGGTTGGACAGGTACAGTTGCCGTTGCCGGGTGGCACCATCTCCATATTGTTGCCAGTGTTCGATTTGTTGGTCTACGATGTCTAAATCGTCCGGGCTGGCGCCATATTCACGTAATAGTGGCAGGCGCTGGCGCAGCCACTGCAGCAGGGGGTGCGCGGTTTCCGTCCGGGGGTCGATCATCTCCATCTGTATGCCATAACGGCAGGCGCGCCAGCGGTTTTCGCGAATCAGCGAAGGGTGGACGTGTGGTTGTGCCTGTGGTGTATGTATGGCGGCCATGCTCTCCGCACGCACATAGGCGATATACGCTGCCGTATCAGCCTGCGAAAACGGCATGTCACCAATGCGGACTTCCAGTGTGCCGAAATCCGGATGCGGGCGCATTTCCCACCATATATCGCGTACAGAATCGATGCTGCCTGTTGCCAGCAGGCGCGCCGCACAGTGCTCAAAATCTTCCCAGTCTCGGAAATAGAACGGCATGCCGCCCTGACTCAGTCCTTCGAATACCTTGATGCGCGAGGCGCTCAGGCCGGTATCTTCACCCTGCCAGAATGGTGAATTGGCGGAGATGGCCAGGAAGACCGGCATGACAGGAAGCAACTGGTTCATGACACGGATACAGGTGTCGCCATCGGGCATGCCGATATGCACGTGGATGCCGAAGATGTTGAAGCGGCGTGCCATCCATTGCAGGCGCTCAAGCAGTCGGGCATAGCGCGGGTCGTCGGTCGCAACTTGCTGGCGCCAGTGCGAGAAAGGGTGGGTACCGCTGGCCAGAATGTCACCATGCAATGGCTCAAGCAGGCTGCGAACCTTATCTGTCAGTGCATGCAGCTGCCGTATACAGGCATCGGTCGAATGATGAATATCGGTATTGATTTCCACAGTGGAGGTAAACAGCTCCGGTTTGATGCGAGCGCTGGCATCGCATTGCTGCAAAATATCAGGCGCCAGCGGGCATTGCGCGGCTGATTCACGGTCAATGATGATCCATTCCATTTCAACACCGGTGGAGGCCGGTGTTGAAGGAGTAAAAGGGAAAACGTGCTGTGTGCTCATGGTTGCAGGCCGGCGGGAGATATGTCCGCATGCTGGCGCTTCCATGCTGTCAGTGCCTGTTTCATTTGCCGGGCGCGCTCGTGGTCGCCTGCCTGTTCGAGCAGTTCAATGAGTTGTTCACGTGCGGTGGTATCCGGTTCGATGGCCAGGCTGCGCTGGCAGGCAGCGATGGCTTGTGACAGCTGTTTTGCCGCCGCCAGAATTTCGCTGTAGATGCGCCAGCAGGTGGCGCATTCGGGTAGCAGGGTAACGGCACGCCGGCCATGCGTCAGGGCGGAGTCCATGTTGCCTTGCACTGCCAGAAAACGGGCATAGTAAAGATGGGCAAAACCATTGCTGTGATCGGCCTGCAATGCAGTCAGAAATGCCTGTTCGGCCCGCTGCTGATGTTGCTTCTGCTGTTGCTCCAGCAATCCCAGCATGTACCACGGTATGGCCTCATGTGGAAAGGCATGGGCCGCCTGCTGCAGCACCTGTCGTGCCTGTTCAGGCTGATTGGTGTCGCGATAATAAGCGGCAAGGTTGATAGCGGAGGCAAGGTGCGGAGCAAGGCGAAGGTTTTGCCGGTAAAGCTCCGCCGCATCGTCGCGATGATCATTGCGCTCAAGCAGCAGGGCAAGATTATAGCGGGCATCCTGATGCTGCGGATGCTGCCGGATTTCCTTCTCCAGTAGCCGTCGTGCGCCGGTCCAGTCCCCCTGCTGCATGCGTTCCTGTGCCAGTTGAAAGGCCGGCCTCATGGGAATCGTACTTGTGCATGCAGCAAGCATGAAAACGGCTGCCAGCGCAAGAAAGTATCTGCCGGCCGAACGCATGGGTTTAGCGCTCCTGTGTTACAGGCCCCATGCGGCCTGTCGTCAGAATCATTTCTTCCATCTTCTTCTGTTCTGCATGATGGTCCCGTTTGACCTCGGGTTTTTCGACCAGCATTTTCCAGGGGTTGTAGCGCAGATCGTCGGATAATGCCTCAAGGTTTTCCGAGGCTTTTCTCAACTCGAACAGGGTGCGGTAAAGATTCTCCCGATTATCGGTGAGTATGGCATGGGCTTCACGCAAGGTGGCCGTGCTTTCATCAAAGAAGCGCTGGCCGGAACGGGTGACTTCGGGCAGGACTTTGAAAAATTGTTCCATATCCTGGTGATGGTGGTCGATAAGTGTGGCAATGCCGGTACTGCTTTTATCAAAACCTTCCAGGCCGCGCTGCAGAGGAGCGCGACTTTCCTGCAGGATCTGGGAGATGGTCCGGGTGACGACTTCGATCTTGTTGAACACGCGGTGAACATCTTCGGTAATTGTTGCCGTTTTTTTCAGTATCTCGGTGACATTGCCACTGCTGTCAGTCGGAATGCGTTGACCGTCCAGGTGGCTGGTATCTCCCGGCGTGGCACTGAGGGCAATGAATTTTTCGCCGATTAGTCCGCCGCCCTCAATGCGGGCGCGGGTGGAGTTCGGCAGGGCAATATCCGTCTGAATGCGCATCTTTACCAGTGCTTCGTTGGCTTCCAGCTGTACGGCCTCCACCAGGCCGATTTTGACACCGGCCATCAGTACCGGTGTCTGTTCGATCACGCCAGCGGCATCGGGGAAGACAGCCTCGACGATTTGACCTTCTTCCTCGACCCAGTGGAAGCGGCCGATTTTGCTGCTGAACATGCCCAGTACCAGCAGTGCCAGAATAAAAAAAGCTCCCAGTCTTGCCTGTGCATTCATGCTATATTCCTCCCGTTGTGTTCGGCTCCCTGAATATGCATGGGCCCTGCCGCTGTGCCTTCAACGAATTGTCTAAAAATGGGATCCGGGCAGTCATCGATTTCATCGCGATGTAATTGCTGATGAATTCTACCTTCGTAAAGCATGCTGACGCGATCCGAAAACCGCCTGACCAGATTCATATTATGGGAAATGGTCAGGGAGGTCACCTTCATCTCTTCATGTAGTCGGCTCATTAAAGTCAGGATGATATCGGACATGACCGGATCGAGGCCGGTGAGTGGTTCATCGTAGAGAATGATTTCGGGCTGATGGCAGATGGCCCGCGCCAGTCCCACGCGTTTTTTCATGCCGCCTGACAAT
Source organism: uncultured Zetaproteobacteria bacterium (assembly GCA_964613235.1). GTDB lineage: Bacteria > Pseudomonadota > Zetaproteobacteria > Mariprofundales > Mariprofundaceae > J005. The sequence continues at coordinate 25,378 of CAZTGM010000014.1, forward strand.
TCTGCCGGCATTTTGTTGCCGATACCGGGCAGGCCAACCCAGGCCAATACTTCTTCGGCACGCTCGCGAGCCTCGTTTATGGGTACGCCTTGCCGTAACAACACGAAGGCAACATTTTGCCATACCGGTAGCGAATCGAATAAGGCGGAGCCTTGGAAAACAACGCCGATGCAGCGCATGCGTTTCAGCTTTTCATCTTCGGACAGGGCGCACCAGTCTTCGCCATTAACGAGAATCGAGCCGGCATCCGGCCGGATCAGGCCGAGGATGGATTTCAGCAATACGCTTTTGCCGGTGCCGGACATGCCGATAACGACATGGGATTCACCGGCCATGATGTCCAGGTCGACGTGATCCAGAATAACGCGATGGTCAAAGGTTTTGCGCAGACCGCGGGTGGATATTTTGATATCCTGACTCATTGGAATATCCATGCGGTGAGCAGATAGTCGCCTACCAGAATGCTCATGGCGCTGAGTACGACGGCGCTCGTGGTGGCTTCGCCGACACCGACAGCGCCACCGTCGCAATAAAAACCTTCGGTGCATCCGATCAGGCCGATAATACCGCCGAAAACAAATGCCTTTAACAGGCCGGACCAGAAGTCGATCTGTTTGAGATAGAGAAAGGAATTGGTCCAGTAGACGGAAGGATTCTGATCCAGCATATACACGCTGATGCCGTAACCGCCAAGGATGCCGACGCCATCGGCCAGCACGACCAGCAGGGGCATCATCAGCAGCGCGGCCAGAAAGCGTGGAATGACCAGATAGCGAATGGGGTCGGTGGACAGTGTCCAAAGCGCATCGATCTGTTCGGTCACACGCATGGTACCCAGTTCGGCAGCAAACGAGGCTCCGACTCTGCCGGCAACCATGAGGCCGACGAGTACCGGCCCCAGTTCACGCAGGATTGACATTGAGACGACAGTGGCGGTCATGCTTTCGGCACCAAAACGCTGAAAGGCGATAAAGCTTTGCAGGGCGAGCACCATGCCGGTGAATACGGCGGTCAATAATACGACCGGTAGCGATTGAACGCCGACCTCTTCGCATTGCTGAAAGATTTGGCGAAAGAAAAAGGGTTGTTTGCCCAGTCGGCAAACGATTTTGCCGAACAGCATCGGATACAGGCCTGACTGCAGACAGATGCGCTGCAGCATGGCGCCGATGGACTCCAGCAGTGCGGTCACAGAGCCCTGCGTGGCACGCGGTCGCCGACGCCGGTAAACAGTTCGTAGGCGATGGTATCAGCTATACAGGCTACATCGGAGGCGTAAAGGCGTGAGCCCCAGAATTCGACGTTGTCGCCGACGTTTGCATGGCTCCCGGATATATCCAGTATCGTATAGTCCATGCATATCCTGCCCACGATGGGTAGCAGGTGTCCATTAAGCATGGCATGGCCTTTGCCGGACAGGCGGCGCGGTATGCCATCGGCATACCCGAGTGCGACAATGCCGATGCGCATATCATGCTGTGCCTGAAAGGATGCGGCATAGGAAACACAGTCGCCCTGCCGGATGTTGCGGATATGAATAATCTGTCCGCTTAGCTGCATCACCGGTTTCAGGCCCAGCGGTTGTTGCGGTACAGGTTCGACTCCATACAGCGCAATGCCGGGACGTACCATATTCCCTCCGTGCTGCGGCAGCGTAATCATGCCGGCACTGTTCAGCAGGGATGCCGGCAGGCACAGACTTTGACACATGGCATCGAAGCGCTCGACCTGCATTCGGTTCAGCGGATGTTCTGGCATATCCGCGCAGGACAGATGGCTCATCACACCGGTGATGCCGATGCCATGCTGACGGCACAGGGCAACGAGTTGTGCCGGATCATTGGCTCCGAGGCGGTTCATACCGGTGTCGACCTTGATCCATACATCACCGTCAAAGCCAGCCTGTTTAAGCAGGGATATTTGCGTACTGTTGATGATGGCAGGTGTCAGTCGGTGTGTTGCGGCGTCACGCGCATCCTGCACATCGAAGATGCCGGAGAGCAGAGTGATGGTGCAGTCGATGTCCGTGATGGTTTGGCGCAGTTCCACGCCCTCGCGGGCATCGGTGACACCGAAATGGCGGCAGCCGTCTGCATGCAGGGTGGAGCTGATCAGCGCCATGCCATGACCATAGGCATTGGCCTTGACGATGGCCATAAGTTCAGCCGGGCCAGCCTGTTGTTTCAGTAGCCGGTAATTGTGTCGTAGATGCTCAAGGTTGATCCAGGCGCAAACAGGGCGTGTCATACACCCAGTTTGAACGAAAAAAAACTAATCGTCAAAACCTGTGGCGGATGTGAAGTTTTCGAAACGGGTGAATTTGTTCAGGAAAGCCAGCTTGACGGTACCGGTGGGGCCGTTTCGTTGCTTGCCGATGATGATCTCCGCAATGCCTTCGTTTTCCGGTTTTTTGTTATAGACCTCATCGCGGTAGATGAACATGATGATGTCCGCATCCTGTTCGATAGCGCCGGATTCACGCAGATCGGACATCATCGGGCGTTTATCCGCACGTGATTCCAGCGAGCGATTCAACTGGGAGAGGGCGATAACCGGCGTGTCCAGTTCCTTGGCCAGGCCTTTGAGCGCACGTGTGATCTCCGAAATTTCCTGTTCGCGGCGTTCGGAGTCGGCGCGGCCGGACATCAGCTGCAAATAGTCGATGATGATCAGATCCAATCCCTTGGCTTCCCGTTTCAGACGGCGGCATTTGGAGCGCAACTCGAGCACGGAAATGGCCGGCGTGTCATCGATATACATGGCCGATTCAGCCAGCGCGCCGCTGGCCGTGGCCAGTTTGCGCCAGTCCTCGGTGGAGAAGCGACCGGTGCGCAGGTTTTTCATATCGACCCGTGCCTCGCAGGCGAGCATACGCAGAGCGATCTGCTGGGAAGACATTTCCAGAGAGAACACACCGACAACTCCCGGTTCATCATTACGAATGGATGCATTCTGCGCCAGATTCATGGCAAAGGCCGTTTTACCCATACTCGGTCGACCGGCAATAATAATAAGGTCACCACGCTGCAAGCCGGAGGTCATTTCATCCAGATCATCGAACCCGGTGGCTACGCCTGTGATGGCTTTCTTTTCGGCATAGCGTGCCTCAAGTTCTTTGTAGCTTTGCACCATCAGCGCATCCATTTTGGCAAACGTGGGACGGGCGCGGTTAAAATTCTCGGCAATGGCCAGGATTTTCTGTTCTGCCGAGTCCAGATGTTCATTGACATCGCGAGAGGTTTCCTCGTAGACGTCGCATGATACGCGTGAGCACACTGACAGCAGTTCACGTAATACGGCGCGCTCACGCACGATGTCCGCATAGTGTTTGACATTGGCTGAGGTCGGAATGGCGCTGACCAGATCGGCCAGGTAGGCCTCTCCACCGCAGGCGTCCAGCTCTCTGTTTTGCTCTAAGTAGTCCTTGACGGTCAGGCCGTCTACAGGCTGACTTTTACCATGCAGGGCCAGAATAGCCGAAAAGATTTTGGCATTGGCCTCAACATAGAAATGTTCCGGCTGGAGCGTCCCTTCAAGACGCTCCAGGGCTTCCGGATCAAGCATGATGCCACCCAGTACTGCGCGTTCCGCATCGTAGGCATGCGGAGGTGTATGCTCTCGCAGGCTATCGGCTGCACGCAGCGGGACAGGCGTGTTCAATGGTTCTCTGATTCCACCTTGATGGTCAGCGCAGCAGTGACATCCGGGTGCAAGCGGATGCGGAACGGATGTTCACCCACAGCCTTGATTTGATCATCAAGCAGGATATTTCTGCGCGCAATGTCAAAACCATTGGCATTGATGAGTTCCGCCAGATCGGCTGTGCTGACCGAACCATAGAGATGGGTCCCATCGGACGTGGCGCGAACCATGGACAGCTCCAGCGCAGCTAGTTTCTCGGCAACGGCCTGAGCCTGTTCCAGTTCATTCTGCTGTTTGGCCAGCAGCTGTGCCTTGCGGCGTTCAAAAATCTTGCGGTTGGCATCGGTGGCTTCTGCAGCCTTGCCCTGAGGGATCAGGAAGTTACGACCATAACCCGCACGAACGGAAACCTCGTCGCCGACGTTGCCAAGTCCTTCAACACGCTCCAATAAAATCAATTGCATCATTGTCCTCCATGTGCCGGATCAATCTTCCGGCGAAAATCAAACCAAATATCCATCAGACCTACAATGACGAAAGGAACGATCATTGCAGACCATACAAATAACATCAAATACATCAAGCTGATCAGCAACTGCATTTGTCTGGCCTTGAACCAGCTATGCACGACAACAATGCCTTGCACGGCGAGCAGGCCGCCAACCAGCAGGGCTGCATTGACGCCCAGAAACTGGATGTCACCGCTGCCGAAATTAGCTGCCGTCAGTACCAGGATAAACAGGTATGCCAACGGCTTGCCAAAGTTCAGGCTCAAAACATCATGTTTTGCGCCCTGATAAAAGCCATAACGAAGCGCAATCGTTCTGGCCAGCACGATATTGCCCCACCAGGTGGCCCACATGCCCCAGGCCAGCAGACCCGGTAGAATATGTGCTACCATCGCTTGCGAGCGGGTCAGCATAGCGCGGACCTGTTCGTTGCTGTCCGTCAGTTGCAGCCCGGCGAAAAACGGTGCAACCAGTTTTTCCGCATATGCCTGCATCGAAATGCCTTCCGCCGCGGCGCTGGCCGCAAGAGCGATGCCGATGCATGCCGCCAGCATCAGGGCAATGATTACGGCACTTTTGCGAATGCCATCAGCCGTCATGAACATGCTGGCGCCGGCAATCGTGGTCAGCCCGTAGGCAAAAAACACCCAGATGCCCGGTAGCAACGAGAAGCCGGCCAGTGCACTGATGCCCAACGCAGCGATGCCCGTAACCTTGAAGGCAAAGCCAATGCCGCCGCCGAATGTGATCAGTGCGATCAGCGCTGGCGCCAGCATGTTCAGGGCAATGGCCATCAGTGATGCGATCAGCCCGATCAGCGGTATGCTGTGTAACAGGCCTGCAAATACGACGAATCCCCCCAGCATGCATAGCAGCAGAATGGCGCATGGCAGCTGTCGCGAGAGAATGTACGCAACAGCAGGATGCATGCTGACGACATTGCCGTGATTTTCAGGCATATGTGCTCACTGTGTCCTTACAGTGTCTCAGTCCTTGTGCAAGGGCGTGAACGCCAGCAGGGCCAGCACGCGAGCGCGCTTGATAGCGGACGTCAGCTGACGCTGATGAAAGGCGCAGGTGCCGGTGACACGGGCTGGCAGGATCTTGAAACGCTCGGTGATATAGTGGCCCAGCAGTTCCGGATCCTTATGGTCGATATGCAGGCTCTTGTCCGCGCAGAATTTGCAGAATTTCCTGCGGCGCTGAAAACGACCTGCCGGACGACGCGGCGCGCGACGTTCGCGTTCCTGGTTCTCACCCGCTGCCGGTGCAGTGGTTTTGGTTTCTTTTACTTCTTCGCTCATGGGTTATCTCCTCATTCCAATGGCTCAGGCCTGCTCGGACGCCATGATGTGGCATTGCTGCGTCCAGATTTCCACCTGGCCCCATTGGGGCTCTTCATTGCGACGGTAGAATCGGCGTCTGAGAGTACCTTCAATAACAATAAAACTGTGCTCTGCCTGAATCAGTTGTTCGGCAATCCTGCCTGTGGCGCGAACGGGCAGTGGCTGTCGTTCTTCTGCCGTCGCCCGTACAGGCCCCAGCTGCGGTCGCGTTGTCGATAATTCAGCAATGACCGCAAGGCTGCCGTCGGGTGTCCAGCGCTGGCGCATGTTCAGCAACCAGCCGGATACCCGCACCTGATTATATTCAGGCGCCTGCTTCTCCACCGGCCTCTTCTGCCTTGTTTGCAGTATCAGCGGATGTGTCTGCAGATGCTTCTTCCGTTCTGGCCGATTTGCGGCGCAGCAGTGGAGAAGGTGCGTCGGAAAGTTCATCCAGTCTGGTAGTTAGAGAGCGGATCACGCGCTCTTCCAGGCTGATGGCGCGTTCCAGTGCCTGCAGTGCAGCTGGCTCACCATCGGTGACCAGTAATACATAATGGCCGCGTTTGCGTTTGGCGATGGAATATGCCAGCGGGCGGATGCCCCAGTATTCACGCTTGACGATACGGCCGCTGGCCTTCTCGACCTTGGCAACGAAGTCGTCTGTCAGTTTTTCAGTATTTTCCTGGGAAATATCGGGATTAACGATAAAAATGGTTTCGTAATACACGGCGCTCCTCTCGGTGTACCTTCCAGTACGCCCCGGATGTTTTGCGCGTCCGGAGCAAGGTATGTCTGTTTCTATTAATTGTTATTCACGCTTTCGCGCGGCGGCGGACTTTAATGGCTTTGTCCATGCTTGGCAATTTTTTCTTTTTACGTTTCGTATCACAGGCACTCATTTTCCCAATATCTCAGGCATAATTGCAAAAGGGGGATATCCAATGCTATTATATTTTACTATCAGTACATGACAAAATTTGTCAGGTGGACTTGCTGGATT
>CAZTGM010000015.1:0-31547 GCA_964613235.1 uncultured Zetaproteobacteria bacterium
CGTAACCGTGTATGTACGGCCGCAGATGACATGAAGCCAGTTGCGTTGTCAGAATGAACAGGTACCTTCCGCATCCGCCTGTGGACAGGCAGTTTCAAGCGATGGGGTGAGACATGAGTATTGAAGACCGGATTGCAGGATTCCGGACGCGGGCAGAGAACTTTGCAGGCCGACTTGATGCGCTGCGGAGGTCTCTTTGACGTCGACAGCAAGGAAGAGGAACTGCGCGAACTCAATGCGCGCATAGAAGATCCGACAATATGGGATCAGCCGGAGCAAGCGCAGCAGTTGATGCAGAATCGCACCCGGCTGGAACGGGTTCTGAAACGCTTCCAGCAGGCCGGTGAACAGCTTGAAGATGCGATGACGCTGTTCGAAATGGGGGCCGAGGAAGGCGATCAGGACAGTCAGCTTGAGGCCGTTACTCTGCTCGATGATGTGCAGCGTGAAGTGGAGGAACTTGAACTGGCGCAGATGCTTAGTGGTGAAAACGATGCGGAATCGGCATTTCTGACCATCAATGCAGGCTCCGGTGGTACCGAGGCGCAGGATTGGGCGGAAATGTTGTTGCGCATGTATCTGCGCTGGGCGGAGAAAAAAGGCTTCAAGACGGAATTAATGGAATGTACGGCCGGTGAAGAGGCCGGAATCAAGTCGGCGACGGTATCGGTCAAGGGCGAATATGCCTATGGTTTTCTGAAGGCGGAAATCGGCGTGCACAGGCTGGTGCGGAAATCACCGTTCGATTCGGGTAATCGTCGTCATACCTCGTTTGCTTCGGTATTCGCTTTTCCCGACATCGAGCGTGAAATTGATATCGAAATCAATGAAGCGGATGTTCGCATCGATACCTATCGCGCATCCGGTGCTGGCGGTCAGCATGTGAACAAAACGGATTCGGCTGTGCGCATGACGCATCTGCCGACGGGTATTGTTGTGCAGTGTCAGAATGATCGTTCCCAGCACAAGAATCGTGACGCCTGCTGGAAGATGTTGAAATCACGACTTTACGAGCTGGAAATCGAGAAGCGTCAGGCGGAAAAGCAGGCGCTGGAGGAAGGCAAGACGGACATCGGCTGGGGCCACCAGATCCGTTCCTATGTGCTCGATCAGTCGCGCATCAAGGACTTGCGTACGGGCATGGAAACCGGCAATACGCAGGCGTTTCTGGATGGTGATATCGATGATTTTATTCATGCGCAGCTCATGGGTATCCGGCGCGAAGGGAGTGCCGGGGAATAATGCCTGCATTGGCAGGGCAAGGCTTTATTTTTCCATCAAAATCGCTACAATCCGGCGCCTTTCGCGCTAGCCATTGTTGGAGGTTTTCATGATCAAGCTGTATTCCGATCCCCGTTGTCCGGATTCGCACCGCACGCGCATTGTTCTGGCGGAGAAAGAATTACCGGTTTCGGTTGTTGAACTGGAACCGGATAATCTGCCGGCGGAATTCCTCGAACTGAATCCTTATGGCAAGTTGCCGACGGTTGTGGATCGCGATATCGTCTTTTTTGAACCAAGCGTGGTGAATGAATATCTGGATGAGCGCTATCCGCATCCGGCCCTGAAGCCGGGTTCGCCGGCTGTACGTGCGCAGATGCGTCTGGCCATCATGCGTATCGAGCAAGAGCTGTATCCGCTGTATTTAGATGTCATGAGCGGCCGCAAGAAGAACGAGGCAGTGAAGAAACTGAAGGAATATCTGGCCATGCTGGATACTTATCTCTCGCGCCAGCCATATTTTATCGGCAGTCAGTATACACTGGCTGATGTCACCATTGCGCCGGTGCTGTATCGTCTGGAGCCGCTGGGTATCGATACCTCGGCCTGGAACAATCTGGAAGGCTATATGGATCGTCTGTTTGAGCGTCCCGCTTTTGGACGCTCGCTGTCCGAGCACGAACAGATGATGCGCGAGTTTTAAGCCGCAGAACAGCAATCAGTCTGACGACGCGGGCTTATGCCCGCGTTTTTGTTTTGGGTCTGACTTGTGCTTTGCCGGCAAGCGGGCATCCTTTGGAGGATGATGCAGTCGGATATACATGAAGCATGGATGAAGCAGGCGCTGACGCTGGCCCGCAGGGGCATTGGCACGACGCATCCGAATCCCAGGGTGGGGGCGGTGATTGTGCGCGATGGCGAATTGGTCGGGCAGGGTTGGCATGAGCGGCCCGGCGGAGCACATGCCGAAGTCCATGCCCTGCAGGATGCCGGCAAACGCGCAGCAGGTGCGACGGCCTATGTTACGCTGGAACCGTGTGCTGCGCACGGACGCACGCCGCCATGCACCGAAGTCTTGATCCGTGCCGGGATTCGCCGAGTGGTTTATGCCTCCGATGATCCCAATCCCCGGATGGCCGGTGGTGCAGTCAGGCTGAGGGAGGCCGGCATCGAGGTGTTGGGGGGCATTCTGGCTGCCGAAGCCGACGCATTAAATCGCCCGTTTTTCCATTATATTCGTACAGGGTTACCCTATATCCGGGCCAAGGCCGCGATTTCACTGGATGGTAAACTGGCTACGCATAGCGGGCATTCGCAATGGATCAGCGGGCCGGAATCGCGCACGCATGCGCATCAGTTGCGGGCCGAGTGCGATGCGATCATCGTTGGTGCAGGCACTTTTATGCATGATCATCCCTCGCTCACCGTACGTCATGTGCCATGCTCCCGGCAGCCTTTGCGTGTTGTTATTGCACGCTCGGCGCCTGCCTTTCGGCCGGATGATGCATTGCTGAACGGGCAGGGACCAAGCCGGATGTATGCCGAGCAGATGTCCGCTGATGCTGAGCGCTGGCAAGAGGCGGGTATGGAGGTGATTCATCAGCAAGGGCTGGTTGCCATGATGCGCCACCTGGCTGCCGACGGTTATCTGGATATCTTGCTGGAAGGTGGCGGACGATTGCATGCGCAGTGTCTGCAGCAGCGACTCAGTTGCGAAATGCTGCTTTATCAGGCTCCGATTCTGATCGGTGGCACCCGGGCGATCAGCCTGTGGCATGGGCAGGGCGTGGCCTGTGTGAACCGGGCCTTGCAACTGACGGATATCGAATATGTCCGGCTGGGCAGGGACCAGCTGATCCATGGCAGGATTGTTTACCCCGACTGATGCACCCGGCGCGGATGCCGCGGTCGATGACAGGCATCGCTGGCATCTTCCCTGTTTCTGGCACATTCTCTTTTTTGTTGCAGGCTTGGCGTTAACTCGCACGGATATGCTGGCGATTGCGCCGGCAGTCTGGCTGACGATTCTGATGTCACTGATGCTGTTATGGCGGAAGCGATGGCCGTTGCTCGGCATGTTCTGGTTGGGCTTGCTGCTGGGCGTGGTCAGCCTGCTCTACGATGCCTGGCGCGTTCATGTCGATGATGAGATCTGGCTGAGGCAGGAGCTGCAGATTACGGCGACATTGCAGGATGTGCGTCATATGCCGCATATGCAGCGCCTGCGCCTGCAGGATATCACTGATGCCAGAGGGAATGTACTGCATGGTCGGATCGATGTATATGACTACGGAGCATCGCCTGAACTGCTGGCCGGCCAGCGGCTGGCTTTGCGGGTTCATTTGCATCGGCCGCAAAACGCACGTAATCCCGGTGCCTTCGATTATCGTGCTTGGTGTTTTGATCACCATATTGCCCTGATTGGCAGCGTACGCGGCAATATTCAGTTGCTGGATAGCCATGCGGATCGACTGGTTTACTGGCGTGAACATATCCGGCGGAGCATCACTGTCTTGCCCGACCAGTCTGCCGCTGTACTGGCTGCCCTGCTGCTGGCTGATCGCAGCATGATCGATAGTGACATAAATGCCGCCTATTCCGCCACCGGAACTGCTCATCTGTTGGCGATCTCCGGCCTGCATATGGGACTGGTGGCAGGGCTGTTCTTCTGGCTATGTCGCTGGCTGTTGACCAGACGTGAAGCCTGGATTGTGCGTTTACCGGTGCGCTCGCTCAGTCTGTTGGCGGGTTTTCTGGCGGCCTGTTTCTATGGTGCACTGGCCGGTTGGCCGCTGCCAGCCGTGCGGGCATCGATGATGATGGCTGCAGCTGTGCTGGCCTGGTGCTGGTCAGCGCGCAATGAGCCATTGCATGTGTTGCTGCTGGCGCTGGGGCTGATTCTGTTGTTTGATCCTTCCGCCATTGCTTCGTTGTCGCTGTGGCTGTCATTCCTGGCCACGGCAACGATTCTCGTCTGGGGGCGACAAGTGACCGTCAGGCAAGATAGTATGGCAGAACGGATACGCATGCTGTTATGGGTTTCCCTGTTGGCCACGCTGGCCACGCTGCCGCTGGTAGCCAGCGTTTTTGGCCGCCTGCCGTTGTATAGCCTGCCTGCCAATATGATGCTGGTGCCATTGTATGCGTTGTGGATTCTTCCCCTGGCCTTGCTTGGTGAGCTGGCCGTGCTGTGTGGACTGGACATGCCGGCCCAGGGCTTGCTGTTGCTCAGTGCCCACGGGGTTGAAATATCACATGCCATTATTCATTTCTTTCACGCCTTGCCGGGCGGCGACATGATTGTGGCTAGGCCCGCATGGTATGTTCATGCGCTGTTTGTGCTGATTATGGCCATTGCGGGGTACCTGTTATGGCATGGTAAACGCAGCCCTGCATTGTTGGCCATTGCACTGGCGGTGAGTTGGTTCAGCGGACTGCTGCTCTGGCCTGAGCGGATCGCGCAGTCGCGCTGGCTGGTCTGGGATGCGGGGCAGGGTGCGGCTTCAACGTTGTTGTTGCCTGAACGAGGTATCATCCATATCGATGTGCCGGGACGACCAGGCAGCCGCTTTAATGGCGGCTCGGTTGTGGCGGAAGGTCTGCGTGCCCTAGGCCATCGGCATATTGATGTGCTGGTCATCAGCCATGTGCAGCAGGATCATGCCGGTGGTGTGCCGGTATTATTGAGCCGGCTGGGCGATGTTGACGAGTTCTGGTTGCCGGATGTACGGCCGTCACCTGCCATGCAGCAATTATTGTCATTGGCAGATGAGCGCGGTATCCCCGTGCGTCGTTTGGGACGGGGCGATGCATGGCAATGGCGAGGTTATGCCGTGGATGTATTGTGGCCACCTCATCGTTTTCATGATCGCAACCAAAATAACCATTCGCTGGTGTTCACGATGCAGGTGGATAACCGGACGGTGCTATTCACCGGCGATATTGAAGCCCGCGTCGAACGGAAATTGCTGGCGGCCGGCCTGGATCATGTCGATATGATGCTGATGCCGCATCATGGTAGCCGGACATCCAGCACGTCTGCTTTTGTGCAGGCGCTGTCGCCACGCTGGGCGGTTGCCCAGACGGGGCGTAACAATCGTTATCATTTTCCGGCAAATGCGGTTATACAGCGTTATCGAGAGCAAGGTGCAGAGATTCTGAATACGGCTGATGGCGCCGTCATATTCGACTGGCATGGTGGTGAAATGGCACCGACTATTACCCGATGGCATGCTTTTTTTTCACCGCGACGATCACTTGCATTGCAGTGGTGGCGAAGGCTCCTATAATCCGCTGTTCGCGGCGACAGGGCATCAGCCCGGCAGGAGGGTAAGGTGATCGAATTTATTCAACAGGGCGGCGTTATCATGTATTTGCTGCTGGCGGTGTCCGTGCTTGCGCTGACGGTAATTTTTGAGCGGGCCTGGAGCCTGCGTCGTTCCGAAGTCATTCCGTTGGATGATATTCAGGGCATGGAGGTTGCCGTTCGTAATGGTGATGTGAACCGCGCCCTGCAGGTGTGTCGTCAGCGTAACACGGCCATGGGGCGCATTCTTACCGTGGCGCTGGAGAATTCCGGTGTGAGGCGCGCGGTCATGAAGGAGATTCTGGAGGAAGCCGGGCGTCAGGAAGTGGCCAAGATGGAACGTTTTATCGGTGTGCTGGGGCTGATTGCGGCAATGGCCCCCTTGCTGGGCCTGTTGGGAACGGTTGTCGGCATGATCGAGGTGTTCCAGCAGATTTCGCTGGTTGGTGTCGGCAAGGCTGATGCATTGGCCGGTGGCATTTCCAAGGCCTTGAACACCACGGCTGCAGGTTTGACTGTGGCCATTCCGTCCCTGATCGCCCATCGTTTTTTTGAGGCGCGGGTGGATCAGCTGGTCATTGAAATCGAACATTATGCCTTGCGCTTTGTCGATCTGCTGAAAGGCGATCGCGAATGAATCTTCGTCCCGGCCGTCGCCGTTCTGCCACTATGGTGGATTTGACACCTATGATCGATGTGGTTTTTCTGCTGCTGATTTTTTTCATGGTTTCCACGACCTTCAATGTGGCAGCCAGCCTGAAACTGGAATTGCCGAAAAGTCATACCACGGCGGAAGAGCAGCAACCCAAGCAACTGGTTATCAGTATTGATCAGGATGGCAAGCTGTTTGTGCAACGTGAACCGGTCGCGGACAAGGATTTGCGCCGGCGTATTCTCAATGTCACGAAGGGTTCCAAAACGTTCCCTGTCGTTTTGCGCGCCGATGCTGATGCGCGCCACAAACGGGTGGTGCTGGTCATGGATACGCTGCAGCAACTGGGGCTGATGAGAATCGGCATTGCCACCATTCCGGCGGAACAGGAGTAGGGCGTGCGTATTGTACAGAAATTCGGCGGCACGTCGGTCGGCAGTATCGAGCGTATCCGCAAAACCGCGGACATTGTGGTTGCCGAACTGGCCAGAGGGCATCAGCTGGCTGTTGTGGTCTCGGCAATGAGTGGCGAAACTAATCGTCTGATTGCCATGGCACATGAACTGGCAGTGAGCCCCTCTGAGCGGGAAATGGATGCACTGGTGGCTACAGGTGAGCAGGTGACGGCGGCATTGCTGGCCATTGAATTGCAGCAGCGGGGTGTTCCCGCACAATCGTTTACCGGTGCCCAGGCCGGATTTCGTACCGACAGTACCCATGTGCGGGCGCGTATCCGGCATATTGCCTGTGACCATCTGGTGGCACACCTTGAGCAGGGTGGTGTGGCGGTTGTGACCGGTTTTCAGGGTATGGATGAGAAAGGCAATATCACGACACTGGGACGCGGTGGTTCCGATACCTCGGCTGTGGCGCTGGCCGTGGCATTGGAGGCGGATGTTTGCGATATCTATACCGATGTCGATGGTATTTATACTGCCGATCCGCGCATGGTGCCGCGCGCGCGCAAGATGCAGCGCATCAGTTACGAGGAAATGCTGGAGCTGGCCTCACTGGGTGCCAAGGTATTACAGACGCGAAGCGTGGAACTGGCCATGCGTTACGATATGCCGATCCATTTGCGCTCCAGTTTCGATTTGATGCCGGGCACGATAGTGACCAGGGAGGATGAAAGCATGGAACGAGCAGCGATTTCCGGTGTGGCTTACAATCGCGACGAGGCGAAAATCACGATCAAGGGGATTCCGGATCATCCCGGTATTGCGGCCAATGTTTTCGGGCCGGTAGCCGAGGCTGGTATCAATGTCGATGTGATTGTACAGAACATCAGCGAACATGGCTTTACCGATATTACGTTTACCGTGCCACGCAACGATTTCCGTGCCACCATGGAGATTATGGAGCGGGTATGCGCGGATATGGATGCGAAGTCCGTCACCGGTGACGACAGCGTAGCCAAGGTATCGGTTGTGGGTGTAGGCATGCGTTCCCATTCGGGTGTGGCGCAGAAGATGTTCGATGTGCTGGCTGCTGAACGCATTAATATCCAGATGATCACAACCAGTGAAATCAAGATCACCGTTGTTGTGGATGAGGATTGCGTAGAGATCGCCGTGCAGGCATTGCACACGGCATTCGGGCTGGATACGGAAAGCTAGTCTGCTGGCCTCTACACCCTGAATGGTGGAGGCAGACTTGTTCAGTAAGCACACGGTCAAAAGGAATTTTTCTTGCCATATAAATGATAATGATTATCATGCGCAGAAATAACATTGAAGACATCAGCATGCTTTTCGCATTCGGGGATGTCAGAGGAGAGTGCGTGTATGATGGCATCGATGGTGATCGTGTTTCGGGAAATGCTGGAAATGGTATTGGTTATCGGCGTGTTGCTGGCGGTCACGGGTGGCATGACTGCAGCACGTTACCGGATTGTATGGGGTGTTGTGTCGGGTTTGTGCGGCGCGGTTGTCGTAGCCTTGCTCATGGAGCAAATGGAAAATGCCTTTGATGGCGATGGCGAGTTTCTCTTCAATGCTGTGGTATTATTCCTTGCCGCAATCATGCTGGCTTGGACTGTGCTGTGGATGTCCCGCCATGGTCGGGAAGTGAGCACAAAGCTCAAACGTGTCGGTGTCTCGGTAACGGAGGGTACATTACCGCAGACAGCCTTGCTGGTTGTCAGTTTTGCGGCAGTGATGCGCGAAGGTTCCGAAGCCGTATTTTTCCTTTTTGGTGCAGCGCGTACCGTGCCTGAGGATGGCGGCATGTTTTTGCTGGGCGGCATACTGGGTGCCGCAGTCGCCCTGTTGCTGGGTTGTGTGATGTATGTTGGTCTGGTGCGTATTCCTGTGCAGCGGTTGTTTCGTGTTGCTGGCTGGCTGCTGATGTTACTGGCGGCCGGCATGGCTTCGCAGGCGGTGTGGAACCTGGTTGTTATCGGCCGTCTGCCGGCATTGATCGATCCTGTGTGGAATCTTGCCGCCTGGTTGCCGCAGGACAGCCTGTTTGGCGAGTTACTGCATGTGATGGTGGGGTATGATGAGGCGCCAAGCGGTATGCAGTTACTGGTATTCCTGCTTTTCCTGGGTGCGTTGAGCGTTTGCCATTACCGCTTGCAGCTGACAAGCCTGCACCGGCCTGCGTAAGCGATTACACACGCCCGTAGCGTTGATTCAGCGCTGCGGCACGTGCCCATGGCGGATCGTTTTCCGCCGGGATGCCAGACAGACGCCATTGCCAGTTTCCTCCCAGTGTACCGGGAGTGTTAAAACGTGATTCACTACCCAGTTCCAGCAAATCCTGCATGGGGATGATCGCCAGGTGAGCGATGGAAGCGATTGCGGTTTCAATCAGTGCCCAGGGCATGTCATCGGCTTTGCAATGCAGGTGTTTCATGACTCTCTGTCTGCTGGCTTCATCGAGCTGTCCGAACCAGCCCATGGTTGTATCGTTGTCATGCGTTCCGGTATAGACGACGCTGTTGATATCATGGTGCTCGGGAAGATATGGATTGTCGGCATGGCCGTCGAAAGCAAATTGCAGGATTTTCATGCCGGGCAGATCAAACGATTCACGTAAGCGGTTGACTTCCTCCGTGATGATGCCGAGATCTTCAGCTACCAGGGGCAGGTTGCTGAAGTGCTGTTTGAGTGTATGCAGCAGTTCATGGCCCGGTGCAGGCAGCCATTCACCGATGATGCCATCCTCGCTTTCGCCAGGAATAGCCCAGTAGGATTCCAGTCCCCTGAAATGATCGATGCGCACCAGATGCATGCGCTCCAGTTGACGCTGCAGACGACGATGCCACCATTGGAAATCATCTTCTTGCATGCATTCCCAGCGATACAGAGGGTTGCCCCAACGCTGACCGGTGGCCGAGAAATAGTCTGGCGGTACACCAGCTACATGATCGCACAGTCCTTGTGCATTGATCGTGAATAGATCAGGTGATGACCAGACATCGGCGGAATCGTGCGCGACATAGATGGGCAGATCCCCGAACAACAGGATATCATGCTGTTCGGCATATGCCTTGATGGCCTGCCACTGCTGGTCGAACAGAAACTGTTCAAAAATGATCTGTTTGATCATGTCCTGATGCCGGTTGCGGATCTCTGTCAGGGTGTCGGTATGGCGATCGCGTAATGTTTCGGGCCATTGCCACCAGGCTTTGCCCGCATGCAATTGTTTGAGGACGGAAAACAGCACGAAATCATCCAGCCAGTAAGCCTGTTGCAGCGTAAAGGAAGTGATATTCGCACGTAATTTTGGATCGGTTGCCTGTTGTCGCCAGAAATTATCGGCAGCATGGCGGAGACAATGGTGATGCCGCTCTGCATCCATGTCCGGCTCGATAGTTTCTGGCGTCAGCCAGCCGCGTTCCACGCAGTCTTCGAGATCGATCAACAGCGGATTGCCAGCAAATGAGGATAGCGATTCATAGGGTGAACTGTGATCATGTGTCGGACCAAGCGGCAGAAATTGCCAGACGGAAAAGCCGCCGCTGCGCATGGCATTCAGCCATGCGATGGCTTGCCTGCCCAGCGTGCCGACAGGTCCCGGCCCTGGCAGTGAGGAAACATGCAGCAGGACGCCCGCCCGACGGCGGTCAATCCATGTGCTCACGAATCGGCGCCGCCCCGGCGCATCGTACCACTGCCTTCCGCATCGCCGCCACCGGCTGAAATGGCGGGAGACAGTGATGCGGGAACCGGTTGATTAAGCAGCATGTACAGTTTTTTCAGATGTTGACGGTAGAGGTGATCGAAATCCCGCACGACATCACCAGGATTATAATCACCAAACCACCAGCACCAGTCCGAACCTTCACAGATACGCAATTGCTCTTCGGCTGCGGCACGCTGTGCATCACTAAGCTGGTCGATGTGGGCATCGAATGTCTTTTTGGCTTCGATCAGCAATTCCCAGCCGCGTGTTTTGGCCGGATCACCGATCCAGGTGGACAGGTTTCCGTAGACCCAGGAGCCGGATACCAGATGCGGCAGGCGGTCGGTTGCCGGATGCTGCTGCAAATATTCGCTGAAGGTGGTCAACTCATAATCGGCATGTTCGGCAATGCTTTGATAGAGCAGGGTCAGGAATGGCAGTGCATTCTGATAATAATGTTCCCATGCATTTTCACCATCCATGATAATAGCCACAACAGGTGCTTCCATGCCTTGTGTGCGATGGTGGATACTGGCCAGTTCATGCATGAAATGATTGACGGCATCCTGTGTTTCCCAGCGTGAATATTCAAATCCGATCAGATCCGATAACCGGTCATCACGGAAGAAACAGGTGATTTGCTCATCGCCTCCGCCAATCAGCCAGGGATGATACAGGTCTCGGTTCCCCTGCTGTTCGCGTACATTGTAGCGCAGGGAGTGATGCAGCACCGATTCGCCGGTGGCACACCACTGAAAGCCGGCCTGGCCCAACAGCGCAAGCGAGGCTTCGGATACGGCGCCCTCTGCCGGCCAGCAACCATTCGGCTTTTGTCCGAATACATGCATATGGCTGTCGATTGCAAGACGGATATGATCTTCGGCACGTTCCATGCCGCCGGGATAGGGTTCTGCAGGGATCAATGCTTCAGGCACGGTTTCGCGGGCGGTATTGAAGTCCAGCATCAGCGGCATGATCGGATGCGCATACGGCGTCGTGGTCAGTTCGATCTTGCCGTTTTCCACCAGCTTGCGATGTTTGGCCGGAATATCACTGAGCAGGGAGGCAATCAGCGTGAGCAGGTCACGACGATCCTGATAGGTGAAGGCTTTGGCTTTTTCGGTCAGGCGACGGGCAACGAAACTATGCTGCAGCATGGTTTCGCCCAGCCAGCCCAGATGATACCAGGTGACAAGATCAGTAAAGAAGCTGTCACCGAGATACAACACGGCATCATTGTTTTTGGCATGTTCGGCCATGTGCCACAGGCGCGAAAAGGCCGGATAGCGATGCATATTGCGTTCATGATTCAGGCGAAAGCATGTTTCCAGTAGATAGTTGCGTTCATCCCGGCTGTAGTTGCCCTGTTTGTGTGCCAGGGCGCTGAGCAACGGATCATTCAGTTCCGTGATTTTGCCATCGAGAAAGTTTTTCAGATGTTCGGCATAGTCTTTAATCTGGGCTGTCAGTGAGGGTACATAATTGATGACCGCACGTGCACCGGGTATTTGCGAAATGATTTCCGCCATATCGGTGTAATCCTTCATCGCATGCAGATAGACCCATGGCAGGTGATAGCGCCCGGTATCAGCTTCCCGATAAAAGGGCTGATGCATGTGCCAGTAAAAGACAACGGATAAAGGCTTGCTCATGAATGACTCCTTGCCGAGCTGTGATCCGGCATGCTGTCAAAGTCTGGCATGCCTGCAAGCTCTCGTTGCGCTACAGTGCGTGTAAATGCTGGCCGAGCATTTCCGGGGTTACCAAAACCACACCGCCTTCACTGACATAAAAACGACTGGCGTCTTGCTCCGGACTTTCACCGATGACAGTGCCTTCCGGAATGACCGTTCCTTTATCGATAACGCATTTATTCAGGCGACAATTGCGACGGATTTCCACATCGGGAAGGACGACACAGTCGGTGATCTCCGAATAGGAATGTATACGCACATTGGAAAACAGTACGGAATGACGGACGACGGAGCCGGTAATCAGGCAGCCGCCGGAAACCAGCGAGTCCACGGCATGACCGCGGCGGTCATCATCGTCAAAAACGAATTTGGCCGGCGGCAGCTGTTCCTGATAGGTCCAGATCGGCCAGTTCTGGTCATACATATCCAGTTCGGGCTCCAGATTGGCCAGATCGATATTGGCTTCCCAGTAGGCATCGATGGTGCCGACATCGCGCCAGTATTGCGGCGATCCGGTATTGGCGTTCATGAAGCGAAAGGCGAATACATTGGCATTTTCAATTGCCGAGGGGAGAATGTCCTTGCCGAAATCATGGCTGGATGTGGCGGACCTGGCATCGGAGACAAGGCGGTCGCGCAGGAACCCGGCGGAAAAGACATAAATGCCCATCGATGCGAGCGCCTTGCTGTCATCGCCGGGCATGGGTTTTGGATTCTCCGGTTTCTCGGTAAATTCAATGATGCGATGTTCATCATCCACGGCCATAACGCCGAAAGCCCTGGCTTCGTCGATGCTGACAGGGATACAGCCGACCGTGATGTCTGCTCCGGCGGCAGCATGGGCGGCAATCATTTTGCCGTAATCCATTTTGTAAATATGGTCGCCGGCCAGAATCAGTACATAATCCGGATTATAATGCCGGATGATGTCCAGGTTCTGATAGATGGCATCGGCAGTACCCTCATACCAGCCTTCGCCCATACGTTGCTGGGCCGACAGCACCTCGACAAATTCGCCAAACTGACCGGACAGGCTGCTCCAGCCGCGCTGCAGATGACGTTGTAGCGAGTGCGATTTGTACTGGGTGAGCACGGAAATGCGCCGAATGCCGGAATTAATGCAGTTAGACATCGGAAAGTCGATGATGCGGAATTTGCCGCCAAAGGGCACGGCAGGTTTGGCACGCCATTCGGTCAATGCTTTCAGTCTTGAACCTTTGCCGCCGGCCAGCACCAGCGCGACGGTATTGGCCGTCAGCTTACTGATATTGCGTTCCATGATCGGTCCCATATCAATCTCTCCCCGGATTAATGTTTGACAGGCATTCTATCACACAGGGGCCTGCAAGGCCATGCCATTTGCCGCGTGAACTGACATCCCGTTTCAATTAGCATGAGGCGCACGCGGGAGGTGAGTGCATGGAAGTTCAGTCGGTTTCAACGACGCCATTTGATGATCAGCGACCGGGCACGTCCGGCCTGCGCAAAAAGGTCAGGGTGTTTCAGCAGCAGCATTATCTGGAGAACTTTGTCCAGTCCGTGTTCGACAGTATCGGCGATTTTCAGGGGCGTACGCTGGTTGTGGGTGGCGACGGCCGTTATTACAATCGTCAGGCGATTCAGACGATTCTGAAAATGGCGGCAGCCAATGGTTTCGGCAAGGTGCTGGTCGGGCAGGGCGGCATTTTGTCGACACCGGCTGCGTCATGCGTCATTCGCAAGTATCAGGCGCATGGCGGCCTGATACTGTCAGCCAGTCATAATCCGGGAGGGCCGGATGAGGATTTCGGCATCAAATACAATATCGGTAACGGCGGGCCGGCACCGGAAGTGGTGACCGAGCGTGTTTTTGCCAGAACGCAGTCGATTGACCGCTATCGGATTATTGCAGCGGATGATGTGCCGCTGGATATTATCGGAGCATATGCACTGGGTGGCATGCAGGTCGAGGTTATCGACCCGGTGGCCGATTATGCCGAACTGATGCAGTCGCTGTTCGATTTCGATGCCATCCGCCAG
Organism: uncultured Zetaproteobacteria bacterium; assembly: GCA_964613235.1. Lineage (GTDB taxonomy): Bacteria > Pseudomonadota > Zetaproteobacteria > Mariprofundales > Mariprofundaceae > J005. The sequence continues at coordinate 14,021 of CAZTGM010000015.1, forward strand.
CTTTTGAGCAGTGGCTTCAGCACGAAGTTTGATGCCATGCATGCCGTGACCGGTCCATATGCCAGGGTCATTATCGAGGGTATGCTCGGTGCGCCTGATGGTACGGTGATGAATGGTGAGCCGAAGGAAGATTTCGGTGGCGGCCATCCCGATCCCAATCTGACCTATGCGAAGGCCTTGGTGGACGTGATGTTTGGTGAGCATGCTTCCGATTTTGGAGCCGCTTCCGATGGTGATGGCGATCGCAATATGATTCTCGGCAAGCGTTTTTTCGTCACGCCCAGCGATTCGCTGGCCATTCTGGCAGCCAATGCAGGGCTGGTGCCAGGTTATAGCCGGGGCATTGCCGGCATTGCCCGTTCGATGCCGACGTCGGCTGCGGCTGATCGTGTGGCTTCAGCGCTGGGCCTGGATTGTTACGAAACGCCGACTGGCTGGAAGTTTTTCGGCAATCTCATGGATGCAGGCAAGGTAACATTATGCGGTGAGGAGTCATTCGGCACCGGTTCCGATCATGTACGTGAAAAGGACGGGTTGTGGGCGGTATTGTTCTGGCTGAATATTCTGGCTGTGCGCAGACAGAGTGTAGAAACGATTGTACGCGAGCACTGGCAGCGTTTCGGGCGCAATTATTATTCGCGGCATGACTACGAAGGCGTGGATGCAGATGCGGCTGCGGCCGTGTTGCAACGGGTGCGTGATCAGTTCGTGACTTTGCCTGGTCAGCGGTTGGCAGGTCGGCTGGTGCAAAGTTGTGATGATTTTGCCTATACCGACCCGGTGGATGGCAGCATCAGTCGCAATCAGGGCGTACGTGTGTTGTTCGAGGATGGTTCGCGTATGATATTCCGTCTCTCTGGCACCGGTACCAGTGGCGCAACCGTGCGTTTGTATCTGGAATCGTACGAACCCGACGCGAGTCGGCATATGCTGGATGCGCAGGAGGCTTTGGCTGGTCTGATACAGGCTGCTGATGCGATATCTGGCTTGCGTGAACTGACTGGTCGCGACCGGCCGACGGTGATCACCTGATGGGTGATGGAAACGATAAAGGGCAGAAAGGGGCGGATATGAGTGCGACACTACACCTGGTGGATGAAGCATGGGCGATTCTGGAGGCTCGCAGTCACGATCCCTTTGGCTGGCTGGGTCGTCATGCGCATGATGTCGCTGGTGTTGTGGTGCGGGCCTTCAAGCCGCGCGTTCGACACATGTGGCTAGTGAGCGGCGAGGAGACCCTGCCGATGCTGCGAATCGAAGGCACGGATTTCTTCGAGCTGGCGTGGGAACATGGTGATTTTGATACGCCCTATCGTTTTCGTATCGAAAATCATGAGGGGCATCAGTGGGAAGAAGAGGATGTGTATCGTTTTTCGCCGGTGCTGGGCGAGCTGGATCTGCATCTGATCGGCGAAGGTAACCATTTTGAGAAATATCGCATCATGGGCGCGCATGTGCGCGAGCATGAGGGGGTAAGTGGTGTCAGTTTTGCTGTCTGGGCGCCATCGGCACAGCGCGTCAGTGTGATTGGTAATTTCAATCACTGGGACGGACGCGAGCATCCGATGCGGGTACGTGGCTCGTCCGGTGTTTGGGAAATTTTTATTCCCGGCCTGTGTGAAGGCGAAGTCTACAAGTTTGAAATCCGCGGTTGCCATGGCGAGGTGTTCGAGAAAGCCGATCCGTATGCGCAACAGATGGAAGTGCGGCCGAACACGGCCAGTGTGGTGCATAATCCGTGTCAGTATCGCTGGCAGGATCAGGCGTGGATGCAACAGCGTCCCGAGCGGCAGGCGCTGGACAAGCCGATGAGTATTTACGAGGTACACCTTGGTTCCTGGCGGCGGGCAGGTGATGGTTTTCTTAATTATCGCGACCTAGCGCATCAGCTGGTCGAGTATTGTCAGTGGATGGGTTATACGCACATCGAGCTGTTACCCATTACTGAACATCCGTTTGACGGATCATGGGGCTATCAGACAGTCGGCTATTTTGCGCCGACCAGTCGTTTCGGGTCACCGGATGATTTCCGCTATTTTGTCGATTACTGTCATCAGCACGATATCGGTGTGTTTCTGGACTGGGTTCCGGCACATTTTCCGAAAGATGCACATGGACTGGCCCGCTTCGACGGCACAGCGCTGTATGAACATGAAGATCCGCGACTGGGCGAGCATAAGGACTGGGGTACCTATATCTTCAATTTCGGTCGCAATGAGGTGCGTAATTTTCTCATTGCCTCGGCGTTATTCTGGCTGGATCAGTATCATCTGGACGGCCTGCGCGTCGATGCCGTGGCATCCATGCTTTATCTCGATTATTCGCGTGAAGAGGGTGAATGGGTGCCCAATAAATTTGGTGGTCGCGAGAATCTGGAGGCGGTTGAATTCCTCAAGCAGTTCAACTGTCTGGTGCATGAACGCTTCCCCGGTGCGCTTACCATGGCTGAAGAATCCACTTCCTGGCCGATGGTGTCGCGTCCGACCTACCTGGGTGGTCTGGGCTTTACGATGAAATGGAATATGGGCTGGATGAACGATACGCTCTCCTATTTCAAAGAGGATCCGGTTCATCGCTCCTACCATCACCATGCGCTGACGTTTTCCATGGTTTATGCCTTCACGGAGAACTTTATTCTGCCGTTTTCGCATGACGAAGTCGTGCATGGCAAGGGCTCAATGCCGGACAAGATGCCGGGCGATGACTGGCAAAAATTCGCCAATCTTCGTGTCTTGTATGCCTATATGTTCACCCACCCGGGCAAAAAACTTCAGTTTATGGGGCTGGAGTTCGGCCAGTGGCCGGAATGGAATTTTGATACATCCCTGTCATGGGATCAGGCCAACTTTATGCCGCATCGCGGCCTGCAACTGATGATGCGCGATATGAATCACCTTTATCGGCAGGTGCCGGCATTGCATGAGGTGGATTTTGACGGCGCGGGCTTCCAGTGGATTGATTGCAATGATGCGGAGCAGTCCATTCTCAGTTATATCCGGCGTGATAAAAATGGCGGTATTGCCGTGGTGGTACTGAATCTGACGCCGGTGGTGCGCGAACATTATCGTCTGGGTGTGCCGCAGACCGGCTTGTATCGCGAAGTGATGAATACTGATGCCGAAGTCTATGGCGGGTCAAATGTCGGTAATGCGGGTGGTGTGCAGGCCGAGCCACAGGCGTGGATGGATCAGCCGCATTCAGTATTACTGACGCTGCCACCGCTGTCCTGCCTGGTCTTGCGGCCTGAATCGCCTTAACCCGGATGTTTCACGAAGCCCATGCGAAGGAATGAAGAAAATCTCGTTGAGTTATGGGCTTATATTTGTTTCAAAGGTTTTTCGCGAGCAGACGCACATGGGCTGCGTAGCGCCGTTTGAAGCCGGTATGACTGACGGCTGAGTACAGTGGTTATGCGGGTAATGTTTGTACCAGGAGCGCCAGTTGCTGAACTCAACAGGCAGCAGCACAAGACGTTCGCCGTCGGCGACAATGTCTTCGAGTGTTACCAGCGATCCTTACGCTGACGAATGTCGCGGAAAATGTCGGCTGCTGTATCGGCAATGCCAAAACGGGCAGCGTGATGCTGGCGAAATGCCGCATTAAGCGGACGCAGGAACGGGTTGGTCTGTTTCTCCAGTGCGATCGTGGAGGGAATGGTTGGCAGGCCCTGTTGTCGCTTGTGTTCATCCTGTCGCATGCGTGCCTGCAGTGCGGCATTGTCTTCATCGATGAATGCGGCAAAGGCAAGATTGGCCAGGGTATATTCATGGGCACAGTAGATGCGGGTTGCATCGGGCAGGCTGGCCAGGCATTGCAGGCTGTGCCACATTTGTGCGTAACTGCCTTCGAAAATACGTCCGCAGCCGGCGCCAAACAGCGTATCACCGCAGAACAGCGCATCATCGATGACGACGGCCATATGACCGACCGTGTGGCCGGGGACATCGATGATGGTGATATCAAGGCCTTTAATGACTGGCGGTTGTGTTTCCGATACCATGCTATCGATGCCGGGGATGCGTTCGGCATCGATAGCATGGCCGATGATGTGACAGCCGAACATCTTTTTCAGATCCAGATTGGCGCCGGTATGATCCCAATGATGGTGGGTGTTGATGATATGCGTGGGATGGAGGTCATATTTCCGGCACACCTGCACGACCGGATCGGCTTCAGCCGGGTCAACGATGATGCAGGCAGAATGGTGACGGGCCTGAATCAGGTAGATGTAATTGTCATTCAGCGCCGGCAACTGGAAAACAATGAAGTGTTGATGATCATGGCTCCACATCGGTGCATGGTAGCGGAACAGGGCGGGATATGTCACGCTGCTGCGGCAGCGGGAAAATCGTAGCTGTAGCAGGACCTGGATGGGTGCTCCCAGATTGTTCGTATGCGGGTGGTTGACATCCTGATCGAGATCGCTATGTTTCCGCGCCTCACACCACTGGGCGACACAGGGTCGCTACGGCAAGGAGATGATCAAACGTGGCAAATCATGCATCTGCACTGAAACGTGCTCGTCAGGACGCAAAAATCCGCCTCGCTAACCGTTCACAGAGAACGGCTATGCGTACGGCAATCAAGAAGGTTCAGCAGGCTGTGGATGCTGGCGACAAGGAAGCAGCAACGGTTGCATTGAAGCAGGCGCAGTCATTGATTGATCGTGCCGGCCGCAAGAATCTGATTCACCGCAATCAGGCTGCACGTCGTGTTTCCCGTCTCAATGCACAGGTGAAAGCACTGGCCTGATTTCGCATTTTCGTTTTGAAAGCCCGTCTGAGTCATATCAGGCGGGCTTTTTTGTGCTTGGTTTCCGCAGGGCAATTTATAGGATGCCGATATGCAGAAACATTTCGCCTCTTCCCGTATTATCACTTTGCAAGGTCCGCCTGCCTTGTCGGAATTTCGTCGCCAGAAATTATTGCAGGCACTGAACGAGTCCGGCATCGACATCGCGCAACTGGATGCGCATATCATTCATGTGGCTGAAGTGCAGCAGCACTGGTCCGCTGAGCATAGTGAACGCCTGGCCGATCTGCTTGGTCATGAGATGAAACCATTTGCATGCGAGGCTGCGGCAGACGTGTTTATCGTTGTGCCGCGCATTGGCACGATCAGTCCGTGGTCTTCCAAGGCGTCGGATATTGCTTCCTTGTGTGGCCTCAAGGCATTTAACCGGCTGGAGCGTGGCGTAGTGTACCGTTTGCATGGTGTTAGGGCCGGGCAGCGTGATACCGCAGCGGCATTATTGCATGATCGCATGACCGAATCCGTGTTGCCGGATACGGCGACGCTGGCGCAGTTGTTTGCGCATCATGAACCGCAACCCTTAAGCAGCGTGGATATCCTGCAGGGTGGGCGTGTGGCTCTGGAGGCAGCCAATCGACAACTGGGCCTGGCCCTGGCCGAGGATGAAATCGATTACCTGCTGGAGAACTTTCAGGCGCTGGGTCGTAATCCGACCGATGCCGAGTTGATGATGTTCGCACAGGCCAATTCCGAACACTGCCGGCACAAGATTTTTAATGCGGACTGGGTTATCGATGGCAAAAGGCAGCCGCATTCGCTGTTTGCCATGATTCGGCATACCCATGAACAGCATCCGCAGGGAACGCTGGTGGCCTATCGTGATAATTCTTCCGTGATTGAAGGGGCGAAGGCGCGGCGTTTCTATCCGGGTGCGGATGGCCGCTATCAGGCGCATGATGATGAGACGCATATTCTGATGAAGGTGGAAACGCATAATCATCCGACGGCGATTTCACCGTTTGCCGGTGCGGCGACCGGTTCCGGTGGTGAAATCCGCGATGAAGGGGCAACGGGCACGGGCGCCAAACCGAAAGCGGGGCTGTGTGGTTTTTCCGTGTCCAATCTGCGTATTCCCGGTTTTGAACAGCCGTGGGAAGTTGATCATGGCCGACCTGCGCGCATCGTGTCGGCGCTGGATATTATGATCGAGGGCCCGATCGGTGCGGCAGCCTTCAATAATGAATTCGGGCGGCCGAATCTGGCCGGTTATTTTCGCACCTATGAACAGGATGTGGATGGTGAATTGCGCGGTTATCACAAGCCGATCATGATTGCCGGCGGTGTTGGCAATATCGATGCGCGTCATGTGCATAAAAAGGAAGTGCCGGCAGGTAGCCTGATCATTCAGTTGGGTGGCCCGGCCATGCTTATTGGTCTCGGCGGGGGCGCTGCATCGAGTATGGATACCGGCGCCAATGCCGAGGCGCTCGATTTCGATTCCGTGCAGCGCGGCAATCCGGAAATGGAGCGGCGTTGTCAGGAAGTGCTGGATCGTTGCTGGCAGATGGGCGCAGCCAATCCGATCCTGTTTATTCATGATATCGGTGCAGGCGGGCTGTCCAATGCTGTGCCGGAACTGATCGATGATGCCGGGCGCGGTGGCTGGATTGATCTGCGTGCCGTACACAATATGGAGCCGGGCATGAGTCCGATGCAGATCTGGTGTAATGAGGCGCAGGAGCGCTATATGCTGGCCATTGCGCCTGAATCTCGCGATCTGTTTGCGCAGATATGTGAGCGGGAGCGCTGTCCGTTTGCCGTGCTGGGCGAGGCAACGGAAGAGCGCCGGTTGATAGTCAATGATCCCGAATTTGACAACCGGCCCGTGGATCTGCCGCTGGAAGTATTGCTCGGCAAGGCGCCGAAAATGACGCGTGAGGTAACGCATCAGGTGGCATCGGTGATGCCGCTGGATATGGCGGATATTGCCTTGTCCGAGGCGGTTGCACGGGTGCTGCGTCTGCCGGCTGTAGCCGGCAAGGAGTTTCTGATCACCATCGGTGATCGTTCGGTGACCGGCCTGGTTGCGCGTGACCAGATGGTGGGGCGCTGGCAGGTGCCGGTGGCCGATGTGGCCGTGACCTGTACCGATTATACACATGTCACAGGCGAAGCCATGGCCATGGGTGAGCGCACACCGCTGGCCGTGCTCGATGCGCCGGCTTCCGGTCGTATGGCTGTAGGCGAGGCGCTGACCAATATCGCGGCAGCACCGATCGCGTGCATCGGCGATGTGAAACTGTCGGCCAACTGGATGGCGGCCTGTGGTCATGCAGGTGAAGATGCGCGTCTGTACGATACAGTGAAAGCCGTGGGGATGGAGTTATGTCCCGAGCTCGGTATTGCCATTCCGGTGGGCAAGGATTCGCTTTCGATGAAGTCGGTATGGCAGCATGATGGCGAAACACGCGAAATGACTTCGCCGTTGTCGATGATCGTGTCGGCATTTGCGCCGGTGGATGATGCGCATCGCACGTTAACGCCGGAATTGCAGGCGTATGAAGATACGGAATTATGGTTGCTGGATCTGGGCGAAGGACGTAACCGGCTGGGCGGTTCGGCATTGGCGCAGGTGTTTGGTGTTACCGGTGATGCGACGCCGGATGTGCATGCACCTGCCTTGTTAAAAGCCTTTTTTGAAAGCATCCAGCAACTGAACCGGCAGGGCCTGCTGCTGGCCTATCATGATCGTTCCGATGGAGGTCTGTTTGTGACGCTGGCGGAAATGGCCTTTGCCTCCCGTTGCGGCCTGGATATTTCGCTGGATGCTTTGGGCGGCGATGCACTGTCCGTGCTGTTTAATGAGGAACTGGGTGCCGTGATTCAGGTTCGTCAGCAGAATCGCGAGCAGGTGCGTGCCGTGCTTGATGTGGCGGGGCTGTCGCATATTGCGGTATGCATCGGCATGCCTGCCACACACCGACAGTTGCGTGTGCATCACGGTGGCGAACTGTTGTTTGGCGAAGATGTGCTTGTGCTGCAGCAGTACTGGGCGGAAACAAGTTTCCGCATGCAGGCTTTGCGTGATCACCCGGATTGCGCGCAGGAAGCCTTTGATGCCATTGCTGATGAAAGGGATCGCGGTTTGTTTGCCGAGTTGTCATTTGATCCGGCAGAAGATATCTGTGCGCCGTTCATCAATAGCGATGCGCGGCCACGCATGGCCGTATTGCGCGAGCAAGGGGTCAATGGCCAGATTGAAATGGCGGCAGCTTTTGATCGAGCCGGTTTCGACTGCCACGATGTGCATATGTCCGATATTATCGCCGGGCGGGTATCGCTGGATGCCTTCCAGGGGCTCGTGGCCTGCGGCGGCTTCTCATTCGGCGATGTGCTCGGTGCCGGTCGCGGCTGGGCTGCATCGATTATGTATAACGCACGCGCACGCGATCAGTTTGATGCCTTTTTCCATCGTACGGATACGTTTGCACTGGGCGTGTGCAATGGCTGCCAGATGATGAGCGGCCTGAAAGCCATCATCCCGGGTGCGGAGCACTGGCCTGAATTCGTACGCAACCGTTCCGAGCAGTTCGAGGCGCGTTTGCTGCAAGTCGAGGTGCTGGGTTCACCCTCACTGTTCCTGCAGGGTATGGCCGGTTCGAAGTTGCCGTTGGTCGTGGCGCACGGCGAAGGGCGGGTGCGGTTTGCTTCGGACGAACAGCGTGACAAGGTGTTGCCGGTGCTGCGCTATATCACCGGCGATGGCGAACCTGCCGTGCGCTATCCGCATAACCCGAACGGCTCGCCGGATGGACTCACCGGTTTTACAACGCATGATGGCCGTTTCACGATCATGATGCCGCATCCGGAGCGCCTGTTCCGTACGCTGCAGTATTCCTGGCATCCGGCGGATTGGGGTGAGGATGGGCCGTGGCTGCGCATGTTCCGCAACGCGCGGCTGTGGGTTGGCTGATGGATATTGGTGCGCCCTGCAAGTGCTGTTTAAGGTGGTATGTGACATGCGCTTCTGTTACCGTTCCGGCCCGTCATGAATAAGCAAACCAAATTCGTTTTTGTTACCGGCGGGGTGGTCTCTTCACTTGGTAAAGGTATTGCCGCAGCCAGTCTGGCGGCATTGTTCGAGGCACGTGGCCTGAAGGTTACGATGCAGAAGCTTGATCCGTATATCAATGTTGATCCGGGCACGATGAGTCCGTTCCAGCATGGTGAGGTGTTTGTCACCGATGACGGGGCGGAAACCGATCTTGACCTTGGGCATTACGAGCGGTTCACGCATGCAACAATGTCCAAGCGTTCCAATTACACCACCGGCCGCATTTACGAATCGGTGATTCGCCGCGAACGGCGCGGCGATTATCTGGGTGCGACCGTGCAGGTCATTCCGCACGTGACCGATGCGATCAAGAATGCAATTCTGTCGCTGCGCGACGAGGATGTGGATATCGCGCTGGTGGAAATTGGAGGCACGGTCGGCGATATCGAGTCGCAGCCGTTTCTGGAGGCCATTCGCCAGTTGCGTTTCGATCTGGGTAAGAAGAACACGGCCTATATTCATTTGACATTGTTGCCGTACATTGCTTCGGCCGGCGAGATCAAGTCCAAGCCGACGCAACATTCAGTACAGAAATTGCGCGAAATCGGCATTCAGCCGGATGTGTTGCTGTGCCGTTCCGAGCATCCGATTCCGCAGGGGCAGAAAGACAAGATTGCACTGTTCTGTAATGTGGACCGGGAGGCGGTTATCGATGCGCCGGATGTGGATACGATTTACGGCGTGCCGCTGAAGTTGCGCGAGGGTGGGCTGGGCTCGGCCGTGCTCAAACATTTCGGCATGGATGATCCGGCACCGGATCTGTCGGTATGGGAAGAAATTTGCCGCAAGATTCGCGAGCCGAAGGAGCAGATACGCATTGCCATGGTGGGCAAATATGTCGAGCTGGCTGATGCTTATAAATCAGTCAACGAGGCACTGATTCATGGCGGCATGGAACATGTCGTGTCTGTGAAAATCGAATACATCGATGCCGAATCGCTGGAGAAGACGGGGACCGATTGTCTGAACGATATGGACGGCATTCTGGTGCCGGGTGGTTTTGGTGAGCGCGGCACGGAAGGCAAGATTGCGGCCATCCGCTATGCACGTGAGAACAAGGTGCCATATCTGGGGATTTGCCTGGGCATGCAGCTGGCCGTGGTTGAGTTTGCGCGTCATGTGGCCGGTATTGCGAATGCCTCGAGCAGCGAATTTAACGAGCGGGCCGAACACCCGGTTATTGCGCTGATGACGGAATGGGAGCAGGAAGGTGCGCGCGTGCAGCGTTCAGCCGATGGCGATCTGGGCGGCACGATGCGGTTGGGCGGTTATCCGTGTCTTTTGAAAGAAGGCACGCATGCCTTTACTGCTTATGGCAGGGAGGAAATCCGCGAGCGCCATCGCCATCGTTATGAATTCAATAATACTTATCGTCAGCGTCTGGAAGATGCCGGGCTGATCGTATCGGGCACGTTGCCGGACGATTCGCTGGTGGAGGTGATCGAAGTGCCGGATCATCCGTGGTTTGTCGCCTGCCAGTTTCACCCTGAGTTTTTGTCGCGTCCGTACGCGCCGCATCCGCTGTTTGCGGCCTTTGTCGGCGCCAGCAAGGAGAAGGCAGCCGTATGACCGCACAGATGGTTAGCGTTGGCGATATTCGCATTGCCAACGATCTTCCGCTGGTGTTGCTGGCCGGCCCCTGCGTCATTGAAGGTGAGGATTTCACGTTGCAGGCTGCGCAAGCTATTGCCAAGGTTGCTGCCGATTGCGGCGTGCCGTTGGTGTTCAAATCCAGTTTTGACAAGGCCAATCGCACCAGCAAGGATGGCTTTCGCGGGCCGGGTCTGGACGAGGGCTTGCGCATTCTGCAGCGGGTGAAGGATGAGCTTGGCCTGCCGGTGATCACCGATGTGCATGAAGCGCATCAGGTGGCGGCTGTGGCCGAAGTGGCGGATATTCTGCAGACGCCGGCTTTTCTTTGTCGGCAGACGGATTTCATTGCTGCCGTGGCCAGTGCGGGTAAGCCGGTGAATGTCAAGAAGGGCCAGTTTCTGGCGCCATGGGATATGAACCATGTACTGGAGAAGGCACAGGCGTCCGGTAATGACCAGATCATGTTGTGCGAGCGGGGTGTCAGTTTCGGCTATAATAACCTCGTTTCGGATATGCGTTCGCTATTGGTTATGCGCGAGTTCGGCGCGCCGGTAGTGTATGATGCGACGCATTCGGTGCAGCAGCCTGGTGGCCTGGGTGGCGCGACCGGCGGTAACCGCGAATTCGTGCCGGGGCTGGCGCGTGCGGCAGTGGCGACGGGTGTAGCGGCTGTGTTCATGGAAGTACACCCGGATCCGGATCGGGCCATGTCCGACGGGCCGAATTCGCTGGCACTGCATGATTTGCCGGCCGTGCTCACAACATTGAAGCAGATCGATGATGTGGTGAAGCCAACGATTTAAAGCCTGCCAATCCCGGAAATAGTGCCGAGCCGCTGTAACCTCCTGTCGTTGATAGACGAGTGGCGCGCTTTTGCATACCTTTGCGGGTTTAAGGCTGAAAACAGTTTGATATAAAAAGAAACGATGTCGGCAATGGGGCCGACCAGGAGATAACATTGAGTGAAATTGTAACTGTACATGGACGTGAAATTTTCGATTCCCGTGGTAATCCCACGGTGGAAGTCGATGTCAGACTGGCCTCCGGCGCCTTTGCGCGCGCGGCTGTGCCCAGTGGTGCCTCAACCGGTTCGCGCGAGGCCGTGGAACTGCGTGATGGTGGTGAGCGCCTGGGAGGCAAGGGTGTCAGGAAGGCTGTCACACATGTGAATGAAACGATTGCAGCCGCCGTACGCGGCATGAATGCTGCCGATCAGCAGGCATTGGATGATGCGCTGATTGCGCTGGACGGTACGCCGAACAAGGGCCGTCTGGGCGCCAATGCGATTCTCGGTGTATCCATGGCCGTGGCCAAGGCGCAGGCGGCGGAGAATGGACAGTCGTTGTTTCGCTATCTGGGCGGAGCGGAGGCGAATCTGCTGCCGGTACCGTGCATGAATGTCATCAATGGCGGCTCGCATGCTGATAACAGTATTGATTTTCAGGAATATATGATCGTGCCGGTGGGTGCAGCCTCGTTTGCCGAGTCACTGGATATGGGAGCGGAAGTATTTCATGCGCTGAAGTCCGTATTGAAGACTGGTGGCCATGTGACGGCCGTGGGTGATGAAGGCGGTTTTGCGCCGAATCTGGGCTCCAACGAGGAAGGCATTACCGTGATTCTCGAAGCCATTGAAAAGGCGGGTTTAAAACCGGGTGACGATGTGGCCATTGCTTCGGATATGGCCGCTTCAGAATTTTATCACGATGGCGCATATGTGCTGGCCGGTGAGGGTAATCGCCGTCTGGATGCAGCGGGCATGGTCGAGCTGATTGATTCACTGTGCCGTCAGTATCCGATCGTATCCGTCGAGGATGGTCTGGACGAAAACGACTGGGCCGGCTGGAAGTTGCTGACGGAAACGCTGGGTTCGCGTGTGCAGCTGGTGGGTGATGATCTGTTTGTGACCAATCCGGAAATCCTCAAGCAGGGTATCGATCAGGGTATTGCCAATGCACTGCTGGTGAAGGTGAACCAGATCGGCACCCTGTCGGAAACGATGGCTGCTGTGACAATGGCGCATGATGCCGGTTATCGTTGCATGATGAGCCACCGTTCCGGTGAAACGGAAGATGCGACGATTGCCGATCTTGCCGTGGCGCTGGGGACAGGCCAGATCAAGTCCGGCTCGGCTTCGCGTTCGGATCGTATGGCCAAATATAATCAACTGCTGCGCATCGAGGAAGAACTGGGTACGCAGGCGAAATATGCAGGGCGTGCTGCGTTCGGCCTCGCCGGCTGATTAGCGCAGGTGCGCCGCTGGCTGCCATGGGCGCTGTTTGCTGCGCTCTGTGGATATATGGGCTGGAGCCTCGTATTTTCCGATCATGGCTATCTGGTTTATCGTCAGGAACAACAGCAATTGCAGGCTTTGCAGCAGCAACTGGATGCGCTTAAACAGCAGCGGCAGCAACTGGCGAAAGACATCCTTCGCCTGCGCAATGATCCGCAGGCGCTGGAGGAGCTGGTGCATCGTGAGCTGGGCTATGTGCATCCGGATGAATTCATTCTGATGATGCCGGACGGGAAAAAAGCGGGAAATGCAACAGGAAAGAGGGCAACACCATGACATGTGTGCATAATGGTCGGGGGCATGCCCTCCTATGACCGCATCACCCATTACTCCGGTGGTCACCCGGTTTGCGCCGTCGCCGACTGGTCTGCTGCATCTGGGCAATGTGCGCACGGCATTGCTGAACTGGCTGTTTGCACGCAAACATGACGGTCGTTTTCTGCTGCGTTTCGAGGATACTGACCAGGATCGTTCCGAACAGCAGTATATGCAGGCGATCCGGCAGGATTTGCAATGGCTGGGTTTGCAGTGGGATGGCGAACCGCTGTTTCAGTCGACTCATCATCGGCAGCATGCCGAAGCCTTACAGCAACTGGCGGAAACAGGCGCGGCTTATCGCTGTTTCTGCTCTGCGCAGCAGCTGAATCTGGATCGTAAACTGGCTACATCTCGTGGCCTGCCACCGCGTTATCCGGGGCGTTGCCGAACCCTGGCTGCCGATGAGGCCAGAGCCAGGGCGGGACATGAGCCGTTTGTCTGGCGGCTGGCCGTACATGCAGATGCCGGCGAGGTTGTCGTGCCGGATCTGTTGCGTGGTGATGTGCGTTTTGCCTGTCGTGATCTGGATGATCCGGTCATTGTACGCTCGGACGGCAGCTTTACGTTCCTGCTGCCCAATGCTATCGATGATGCGCATGACGGTATTACGCATGTGTTGCGTGGTGATGATCATTTAACCAATTCCGCCTATCAGGTCTGGTTGTTGCAGAAACTGGATCATGCTGTGCCTGTATACTGCCATCACGGATTGCTGCTGGGTTCAGATGGCAGCAAATTATCCAAACGCAGTGGCAGTATCAGTGTGCGCGAGTTGCGCGAGCAGGGATTATTGCCACAGGCGCTGATGCAGGCCATGGCACGACTGGGGCACCCGAATATGCCGGATGCACTGGATATCGAAACACTGATCGGATATTTCGATGCGTCGGCCCTGTCCACGACGGCTGTGCGCTGGGCGGATGAGGTGATGTGGCGCTGGCATGAACGATTATTGCATGCGATGCCGGCTGCGGAGCTGGCTGAACGTCTGCAGAGTCTTTTTCCCGATATCCCCATGCCGCGTTTGCGCGAGTTTGCCACGCTGGTCGGCAGTAATCTGGCGCGAGTGGAGCAGGCGCGGGATTATTGCCGTCTGCTGCATGCACAGGCGGATATGGCGAATGCGGATATATTGACGGAAGCTGGTCGCGAGTTTTTTGTGCAGGCACTGGCTCTGTGGCAGGAGAATCCGGGCACGGACTGGAAAACATGGACGGAGTCATTAAAAGCGGCGACGGGCTATAAGGGCAGGGCGCTGTTTATGCCGCTCAGGCTGGCGCTGACGGGAACTGCGCATGGGCCGGAAATGCGTGCCGTGGTCGATTTTCTGGGGCATGAGGGTGTGGCATTGCGCTTGCAGGATGTCATAGGGCGGTTGGAATCATGAGTTTGTATGTCTATAACAGTTTGACACGGCGCAAGGAGCGCTTTGAGCCGCTTGTGCCCGGCAAGGTCGGCATGTATGTCTGTGGCGTGACGGTATATGACTATTGCCATGTTGGTCATGCGCGGGTCATGGTCGTGTTCGATATCATTTATCGCTGGCTGAAACAGCTGGGTTATGATGTGCGCTATGTACGCAATTTCACCGATGTGGATGATAAAATCATCCGCCGTGCTGCTGAGCGCGGTATTTCGATTGAAGCACTGACCGGGGAAATGATTGCCGCATTTTATCAGGATGCAGATGCGCTGGGCTGCCTGCGGCCGGATGCCGAGCCGCGCGCCACGGCGCATATGGATGCGATGATTGCCATGATTCAGGCGCTGGAGGCGCAGGGCTATGCCTATGTATCCGAATCCGGCGATGTGCTCTATCGCGTGCGCAAGTTCGATGGCTATGGGCAGTTGTCCGGCAAGAACATCGATGAACTGGAAGCTGGCAGTCGCGTGGCCGTGGATGAAGGCAAAGAGGATCCGCTGGATTTTGTATTGTGGAAAATGGCCAGGGAAGGCGAGCCGGCCTGGGATTCGCCCTGGGGGGCGGGCAGGCCCGGCTGGCATATCGAGTGTTCGGCCATGAGTTGCCGTCAACTGGGTGATACGTTCGATATTCACGGCGGTGGCATGGATCTGAAGTTTCCGCATCATGAGAATGAAATCGCCCAGGCGCGCGCGGCCAATCATGGAGGTTTTGCGCGCTACTGGCTGCACAATGGCTTTGTGAATATCAATGCCGAGAAAATGTCCAAATCACTGGGCAATTTTTTCACCATTCGCGAGGTGACGGAGCGTTTCCATCCGGAAGTGTTGCGCATGTTCATGCTGACAACGCATTATCGCTCGCCACTGGACTTTTCCGATGCAGCGCTGGAAGGAGCTCGTGCAGGGCTGGATCGGTTGTATGAAACAATGCGCCGCCTGCAGGGCGAGCATGATATGACGGCAGACGATGAGCTGACACTTCCGGATGCCTTTGTGGCAGCGATGAATGATGATTTCAATACGCCGGAAGCACTGGCGGCTTTGTTCGATTGCTCCCGCCGCATCAACAAGGGGCTGGATCATGACGAGGATGCGGCTGTGGATGCGGCACAGTTTGTGGCTATGTGTTGCGTGCTGGGCATTGTGCAGCAGTCGGCGGATAACTGGTTCCAGGGTGATGATGTCGATGTGGCGGCGATCGAGGCGTTGATTGCAGAGCGCCTGCAGGCAAAGCGGGAAAAGGATTATGCGCGTGCCGATGCGATTCGTGCACAATTGCTGGAGCAGGGTATCATCGTCGAAGATACGCCGACAGGAAGTACCTGGAAGAAAGCCTCATGACGATATTGCTGACCGGTGCTGCCGGTTTTATCGGTATGCATGCAGCGCTGCATTTGCTGCAGCAGGGGCGCACGGTCATCGGTATCGATAATCTGAATGATTACTATGATGTCGAGCTGAAACAGGCGCGTCTGGCACGCTTGCAGGCCTTTGATCATTTTCATTTCATCCGGGCGAATGTCGCGGATCGTGAGGCGATGCAGTCCGCTTTTGCAGACTGGCAGCCGCAGCAGGTATTGCATCTGGCGGCCCAGGCCGGTGTGCGTTATTCGCTACAGCATCCCTATGCCTATGCGGACAGCAACCTGCAGGGTTTTCTCACCGTGCTGGAATGCTGCCGGCATCATGATGTGCAGCATCTGGTGTTTGCCTCGTCCAGTTCGGTGTATGGCGGCAATACGAAGCTGCCGTACAGCGAAGATGATGTCGTGGATCAGCCGATATCGTTGTATGCGGCGACGAAAAAGGCCAATGAGCTGATGGCGCACAGTTATGCGCACCTGTATGGCATTGCGTGTACGGGCCTGCGTTTTTTTACGGTCTACGGGCCGTGGGGCAGGCCGGATATGGCCTACTTCAGTTTCACACGGGACATGCTGGCCGGCAAGGCGATCCGAGTGTTTAATGGCGGACAGATGTACCGAGATTTCACCTATATCGATGATATTGTCGAGGGTGTGTTGCGAGTGTTGCAACGGCCGCCTGCAGCCGATGACAACGGCAAGCGTTTCATGATCTATAATATCGGCAATGACCAGCCGGTAAAACTGGAATATTTTATCACGGTGCTGGAAGACAAGCTGGGTGTGACGGCGAAGAAAGAGATGTGTCCGATGCAGCCCGGTGATGTGTTGTCTACGCATGCCGATTTGAAGCGCATTCGTCGCGATTTCGGCTTTGCGCCGGCGACGCGAATTGAAGATGGGTTGGCGCGGTTTGTTGCCTGGTACCGCGATTATTATGATGTGTCGTCATGAGGGGAATTTATGGGCGATAATACGATGAAAAGTCCGAATGTGGTCTGGCATGAAGCCGAAGTCAGCCGTGAAATGCGCGAGCAGCTCAACGGGCACAAGGGCGCGGTGTTATGGTTCACCGGCCTTTCCGGTGCCGGAAAGTCGACGCTGGCGCATGCCGTGGAAGCGCGGCTGTATGCCCGGGGTGCGCGCACGTTCGTCATTGATGGCGATAATGTGCGGCACGGCCTGTGTGCCGATCTTGATTTTTCTGATGCGGGGCGTGTGGAAAACATCCGTCGCGTGGCCGAAGTGGCAGGATTGTTCGTGCAGGCAGGCATCATTACACTGACAGCATTTATTTCGCCTTTTCGCAGCGATCGGCAGCGTGCGCGCGCACTGCTGGGCGAGGACTTCATCGAGATTTATTGCAATACACCGCTGGAGATTTGCGAATCGCGCGATGTGAAAGGTCTCTATAAGCGTGCCAGAGCCGGAGAGATCGGTGATTTTACCGGTATTTCCTCGCCCTATGAGGCGCCGGAAGCGCCGGAAGTGGATGTCGAGACGGGCACCCGGTCGCTGGATGCCTGCGTGGATCAGGTGATGAATTATCTGCAGCAGCGAGGCGTTATTTCGTCATGAAAGGCATTATTCTGGCCGGCGGCTCCGGCACGCGACTGCATCCGCTGACGCTGGCGGTGAGCAAGCAGCTGATGCCGGTGTACGACAAGC
>CAZTGM010000016.1:0-30983 GCA_964613235.1 uncultured Zetaproteobacteria bacterium
GTAAAACATTCCTGCATGATCGCAGATATTACATCTCAATCGGAACTTTTTTCGGCTTGTAAATCCACATCTGATACAGGCTCACCAGCAATTGTCCGGTAAAGGAAATGCCCATCAGTGCGCCATTGGCAATCACCACATAGGCAAAGCCAGGGTATACCTTGGTCACGAACCAGGACAGAATATCTATCAGCAGGAACAAAAACGGAATGGCAACGGTAATCCGTTTCAGCCATACTGGCATTTCACACAGAATAAAAATACGACCGACAAAGAACAGGATAAAGGCGATACCGAACAGGTGAATATGCGATACCCGCACCAGTGCGGGAATGGTCGCACCGGTATCGGTTTCTGTCAGTTTGACAACATTTTCATACGAGTTGAAGTAGGGAATGGACATACCACTTTCGGCCGAATGACACATGACGCAATTTTCCTGCATGATCGGTTCGACTTTTTCGTGGAATTCTGCTTCACCGGCACCATGGTTGATCCAGTCCAGTATCGTTTGTTTGGCGGCCTCATTGGGCAGGTTTGACTCCATCGGCCCGTTAATTGCGGCGCCAAGGCGGGTCTGGTTATGTGAACCATGATAGGCATACATGACATCCTTGGCCGAAAGTCCCGGTTCTCCATCGCGCCCCTGATGGGTGTAATAAAGATTTAGCAAGGCAAAAAGATAAGCAATGCCGATGGTGATCAGAAACATTGAGTCAAGAATCTTTTCGCTGACCGAGGCATCACTAAAGCGCTTATATTTGGGCATGAATGGGCCACCTGATTATTTTTTTCGTGATTATAGTCGATGGCGGATGGATGGCAATCCCGCTTATGCGCGCTCCTGATCGTGCTCCCAAGGGGGAAGCATCTTTACCAGGCCAGCCAGTATGGCAAATGGCATGGCAAAAATTAGCATAGCCATCAGAATACCTTCACGTCCGAGCCATGGTGGCCTGTAATAAAGTAGTCCGTGCAAGGTTTTGGATAACTCCTGGCCACCAATAACAACATTCCAGCGCATGGCAAACACAGCAACAAGGATCAGGCCGGCGCATACAACGAGTTTTGCTGTCAGATGTTTCACCTGCGCATGGTTATAGACCATGGTCCCGAGCATGACCAGGCTGAGAATGGATGCGCCTACCTGGACAACCACGCTCCAGAATATCGGCCCGTTAAGCAAAGCATAAATCATGTCAATGCCTTCGCGCCCCTTATAAACATAATTAATAAATTCAAGAAACTCGAGAACCAGCGTGAAAAGCAGAAACCCCCATAGCGTGTAGCACAGACTGCGCAGGCATGTGGTATCCGGCACGGTTTTGCGAAGGTGGCAGGACAGAACATAGAGTAAAACCAGAATGGCAATACCTGAAATAATGGCCGAACCAAGGAAAATGGCAGGCATCATGTCCGAGGCCCACCATTCGCGCGACTTGAGTGAGCCGAACACAAAGCCGACATAGCCATGCAGAATATGCGCGCAGGGAATGCCGATCATGGCCAGCCACCAGATCCATTTGCGGTCAATCGCCAGTGCATGTGCGGACAGATCGTCCGAGCCCAGGCTGAGCAGGCGATAAAGTCGTCCGGTCAGTGTCAGCTGTTTGCTGCGCGCCACAATTTCCGGGCGAAACGCAAACCAGATTTCCAGCACCAGGATGATGATGTAAAACACGGCGATATAACCAAAAGCGGCAAATGCCGAGGTAAGGTTTGGTGTGATGACGGCATTCAGAGCGCGTTCCGGGTGCCCCAGGTGTGCGAGCAGGAAGAAGGGGACAAACAGCATGAATGAGAAGGCTGTCAGCAATGCCAGGCGGGCAATGGGCCTGAAGGCCTTGACGCCAAAAATGTGGTACAGACTGGATATTGTGAAAGAGCCCGCCACAAGGCCGGTGACATATGGATAAAAGACGATCAGGACACCCCATGGGATGATGGTTTCATTGGGATAGACATAACCGCTGTGCTGGGCAATGTGCACGACCGGCTCGATCATTTCACGCTCCTGTCCAGGCCTGCATAGAAGACGCGCGGACGCGTACCCATTTCAGGCTTGAGTACGGAAACACGGTGCGTGCGGATAAAACGACTGATGGGGCTATCCTTATCATTCATGTCGCCGAAGATGCGCGCTCCGGTCGGGCATACCTCGACACAGGCAGGATCAAGGCCGCGGGTGATCCGATGATAGCACCAGGTACATTTATCAGCGACATGCAATTTCGGATTGAGGTAGCGCGCGCCATACGGGCAGGCCTGGATGCAATACTGGCAACCGATACAATACTCCCTGTCCACGAGTACGACACCATCCGGTGTGCGAAACGTGGCGCCGGTCGGGCAGACCTGCACACAGGCCGGACGTTCGCAATGATTGCAAAGCTTGGGCAGGAAAAACGCCTGTTCCACATCACCGTCGCTGTATTGATTGGCAAAGCGGTAATGGGCAGATACGTCCGCTGCTTCGACGTTGGCATGATCGGCATGGCTGTCGATCCGTGCCTGTTGCTCGCCTTTGTGATAAACATAGCGCTCAATCCAGGTGCGGAAATGATGTGTGTCGTCGGGGACATTGTTTTCGATCTTGCAAGCC
This sequence comes from uncultured Zetaproteobacteria bacterium, assembly GCA_964613235.1. GTDB lineage: Bacteria > Pseudomonadota > Zetaproteobacteria > Mariprofundales > Mariprofundaceae > J005. The sequence goes on from CAZTGM010000016.1 coordinate 2,603, forward strand.
TCCACGCATTTGTTGCAACCAATACAACGCGTGACATCGATGCCGAATGCCCATTGATGCGCATGCCAGTCATAATCACCAAGGGGCATGTGGCGTGTCATTGCCTCGGCCCGGCTACCCGGCATCAGGAAGCGTCCGCTATAGAGCAGGGCCAGTAGCCAGGCTGCCGTCTTGAATAGAAAGCCGAGCATGCGCCTGCGGGTGATGTTGAAGCTAACCATCGCCTGCCTCCACCATCTGGGATTCATCGATATCTTCCCAGGTGAAATGGCTGGGCGAATGCGGGTTATGGCATTCAATGCATGCCTGCCCATTCATGTGCTCGCTCAATTTGATTTGTCTGATGACCTGGTTGGGTCGGGCAGGCAAGGATTCGTGGCAACTACCGCACAGCGTAATTGTGTTGTCGGGAATGTGCATGGCCTTGTTGGTCGGGTGTCCTGCCGCCGGCCCATGACAGAGCTCGCATTTCACATGCCGGTGCGTGCCACGTTGCCAGAAGGCCACGCGATCTTGGTGACATTGACGGCAGGATTCCGGACCTTGATATCGCGGCTGTTGCGCGGCGATTTCTGGCACACTGTCAGCCCGATAATGACCATAGCGCCCAAAACTGGGGTCTGTTAAATAATATTTGGCACTCGCTCCGGCGATGGCTGCCAGGGCAAGGATGAGGAGCAGCCGGCGAATATGCCCAGGCATGAGTCAGCATCCCCCGGTGATAAAGCAATCCAAACAGATCATATGCCACCATCCTTCTGCCCGTTTCCTGCAATATCATTATAGAACAATTTCCTTATTAGTCAAAGTATTACGTGCTGTTCTCAGGATGATCATTCTGCAACCATCGCAGGGCGGATGCTTCATCGGTAAAGCTGCCGTCAAGCTGCGCCTGATAGGCACGATCAATGATACGGCCCATTTCGGGGCCTGGCGCAATGCCCACCGCTATCAGCATCTTGCCGTTGACGATGGGCTTGGGTGGTTCGCTGTGGTGCTGCATGGCGGTGGCTTGCTGCAACCAGGGTAATGCCGGACGCGATGGTCTGGCCGGATGGCGACCCGAAGCGTCGGCTTCAACGAGCATCTCCCATAATGCGATACTGGCTGGTTGCAGCCGATGCGCCAGGCGACGCACGGCGCGTTCGGTCGGTTGCCCATGCATATGGCACATATGTTCCATGACCAGGGCTCGAATATGATCGTGATAACGTTTGGGGGCTCCGATACGTTTCAGCAGTGCCTTGATCAGTGGCCGGGCTGCCTGGCTGTGATTCGGGGAGCGGATGCGTCCCTGTGCATCACTGGACGTGGTTAGCGGCTTGCCGATATCGTGACAAAGCTCGGCAAAAATCAACAGTATGGTTTCATGCTCATCCAGCTGGTTCTTCTGTGCCAGCCTTGCCGCAACATCGACAGCCAGGCAAGTATGTATCCATACGTCGCCTTCCGGATGCCAGCGCGGATCTTGTGGGCAATCAATCATTGCTTCAAGTTCGGGATAAAGGGTTAGCCAGCCACTGTCGCGCAAGACCTGTAAACCATACGCAGGGAAGGGGGCAAGTGCCCATTTGCGCCATTCCTGCCAGATACGTGCAACAGGTAGTGTGTCGACTTCCGTTAACAGGGATTTGCATAGTGTTGCGGTATCCTGATCGAGCGTCATGCGGAAACGGGCGGCAAACTGCATGGCGCGCAGCGGGCGTAGCGGATCTTCGGCAAAGGCGGCGGAAACATGACGCAAGCGATGTTGTTCAAGATCACGCATGCCGCCATGAAAATCCAGCAGCCTGCCGCTTAAGGGGTCGAGCATCATGGCGTTGATGGTAAAATCCCGACGCAATGTAGCTGTACGTTCATCCAGCGACGGATCGATATGAACCTGGAAACCGCGATGGCCTTTTCCCTGTTTGGCTTCGGTACGGGGCAGGGCAATATCGATTTCATGTTCATCACACCATAATTTGATGATACCGAATGCCTTTCCAAATTGTTCGATGCGCCCGTGTCTGCTGGCGATGGCCAGCAGTTGGGTTTCCGTCAGTGCAAACACCTCAATGTCAAAATCCTTGGGTGTTTGCGCCAGATACAGATCGCGCACCGAACCGCCGACCAGCCATGCACGGCCGCCGGCATCGGCAATGGATGCACATACATGCCGTAGGGCGGAGGGCAGGGCGGAAATATCGACAGCTGTCTGCATTGCTGTATTCCACGTTCGACAACGCCCGATGGCAAGTTTAGCTTCGACATGATTCTGACGGCGAGGAGACAGTAATGCGATTTTCAGGCATGAGACGTGGTGGTCCGACCTATTTCCCGCGCAAAAAGGTGACGGTTGTCGGTTCGGGTAATGTGGGGGCCACAGCGGCTTTTCTTACAGCCCAGAAGGAACTGGCCGATGTGGTACTCATTGATGTGGTTGAAGGCGTGCCGCAGGGCAAGGCGCTGGATATGTACGAAGCCTCGCCGATTCAGGGCTATGATGTTGCGTTTCAGGGTTCAAATCATTACGAAGATACAGCCGGTTCGGATCTGGTCATTATTACAGCGGGCATTGCCCGTAAACCGGGCATGAGCCGGGATGATCTGCTGTCGACAAATGTGAAAATCGTGGCTGATGTGGTTGAACAAATCGTACGCTATTCGCCTGATTGCATTCTGTTGGTTGTGACCAATCCGCTGGATGCGATGGTCTATACAGCCAAACGTGTTTCCGGCTTTCCCCGTTCACGGGTGATCGGCATGGCAGGCGTGCTTGATTCCGCGCGTATGCGTTCGTTTATTGCCGAAACTCTGCACGTTTCGATTGAGGATGTTTCCGCTTTTGTGCTGGGGGGGCATGGCGATACGATGGTGCCGATGGCACGCTATTCAACCGTGGCCGGTATTCCGATCACGGAAATGATGAGTGAAGCGCAGGTGAAGGGTATTGTTGAGCGTACGGCATCAGGCGGGGCGGAAATCGTGCAATTGCTGAAAACAGGCTCGGCATTTTATGCGCCGGGTGCGGCGGTGGTGGAAATGGCGGAAGCGATTCTCAAGGACAAGAAACGCATTCTGCCCTGTGCAGCCTGTCTGGAAGGCGAATATGGTGTGGATGGCTATTTCATGGGGGTACCCTGCAAGCTGGGGGGTGGTGGTATGGAAGGGATCATCGAACTGGATCTGACCGATGACGAGCGGGCTGCACTGCAGTGTTCCCTGGCTGCGGTGCAGAAACTGGTCGGGGAAGTGGATGCGCTGGAGCATTTCTGATTTTAATGTTATACATCCGGTTGATGGAGTAATTAGTTGAATATACATGAATATCAGGCCAAGTCGATTTTGCGTAATTACGGTGTTGCCGTGCCGCGCGGGCGTCTGGCAACAAGTGTTGATGAGGCATTGCTGGCGGCACGTGAACTGGGTGGGGATGTCTGTGTCGTGAAAGCACAGATTCATGCCGGTGGTCGCGGCAAGGCGGGAGGTGTGCAACTTTGCCGGGATGCGCAGCAGGTGCGAGCGGTAGCCGAATCGCTGTTGGGTCATCGCCTGGTGACAAAGCAGACTGGTGAGGCAGGTAAGATCGTGCATCAGTTGTATATCGAGGAAGGGCTGAAGATTGCATGCGAATATTATCTCAGCCTGCTTGTAGATCGCGAGGCCGAGGCTGTTGCGTTTGTCGTCAGTGCCGCTGGCGGCATGGATATCGAGGAAGTCGCGGCAAATGCACCGGAAAACATTCTCACCATGCTGGTGCAGGATGTACCTGAACGAGAGCAGACGATGGCGATGGCAGCCATGCTGGGGCTTCAGGGTGAACAGGCGGAGGCATTTCATGAACTGGCCAGGCAACTGTATCGTGTGTTTACCGAATGTGATTGCAGTCTGCTGGAACTGAACCCGCTGGTATTGACCGGCGAAGGTGCACTTATGGCGCTGGATGCAAAGATCGCCATTGATGACAATGCCCTGTATCGCCAGCCTGATATCGCTGCCATGCGCGATGAACGTGAAGAAGACGTGAAGGAAACCGAGGCACGGCAGTATGGTCTGAATTATATTGCGCTGGATGGCAATATCGGCTGTATGGTCAATGGTGCGGGGCTGGCTATGGCCACGATGGATATTATTCAGCTCAAGGGGGCCAGGCCCGCCAATTTCCTCGATGTCGGTGGTGGGGTGACCGTTGATGCCGTCAGTGAAGCGTTCCGACTGCTGTTTTCGGATGCGCATGTCAAAGCCGTACTGGTCAATATTTTCGGTGGTATCGTACGTTGCGATATTATTGCCGATGGTCTGATCGAGGCCATTCAGACCCATCCAATGCAGGTGCCGGTGATTATGCGGCTGGTCGGTACCAATGAGCAGGAAGGTCAGCGTATCATTCGCCAGGCCGGGCTGGATGTGCGCTGGGCCGATGATCTGGATCAGGCAGCGGAAATGGCTGTTGCTGCAGCAGGAGGCGCATGATGGGAGTTTTGCTGGATCAACACACCCGCGTTATCTGTCAGGGTTTTACCGGCAAACAGGGCACGTTTCATGCGCAGCAGATGATCTATTACGGTACACATTTCGTTGCTGGCGTGACGCCCGGCAAGGGCGGGAAGATACACTTGCAGCGGCCGGTGTTCGATTCGGTAAGCGAGGCAGTAGCGCGGGAAGGTGCCGAAGCATCGGTCATTTTTGTGCCGCCGCGCTTTGCCGCTGATGCCATGATCGAGGCGGCAGATGCCGGTATTCGCCTGATCGTATGCATTACCGAAGGCATTCCCATACTCGATATGCTGCGGGTCAAACGTCATCTCGAACAATGTGATAGTCTGCTGATCGGGCCAAACTGTCCGGGTATTATCACGCCGGGTGCGGCCAAGATCGGCATCATGCCCGGGCATATTCATCAGCCCGGCTGCGTCGGCGTGGTATCGCGCTCGGGCACGCTGACCTATGAGGCCGTTGCCCAGTTAACGGAAACGGGGCTGGGGCAGAGTACGTGCATCGGTATTGGCGGTGATCCGATTCATGGCATGAACTTTATCGATGCCTTGCGTTTGTTCGAGGCTGATACGCAAACGCAGGGTATTGTCATGATTGGTGAAATCGGCGGGGCGGATGAGGAACATGCCGCAGCCTATATTCGCGAGCATGTCAGCAAGCCTGTTGTTGCCTTTATTGCCGGCGCGACGGCGCCCAAAGGCAAGCGCATGGGACATGCCGGTGCCATCATTTCCGGTGGCAAGGGTACGGCTGAGGCCAAGTTTGCAGCCCTTGAAGAGGCCGGTGTGTGCATCGAACATAATCCGACGCTGCTGGGTGTGCGCATGCGGGAGTTGCTTGGCTGATGCAGCAGGCATGAAAGGAGAAGAACGCTGAAATATACTGCACAACACAGTTTTGATCCTGGGTACCAGGGCGGGACGGGCATTTTGCTGACCAATCTCGGTACACCGGATGCGTCGACGGCATCTGCCCTTCGCGCCTATCTGAAAGAATTTTTGTCGGATCCACGCGTGGTGGAGCAGCCGCGCTGGCTGTGGTGGCCGATTTTACATGGCGTGATTCTGAATATTCGTCCTGCACGTTCAGCCAAGGCATACCAGCGTATCTGGACAGATGAGGGTTCACCATTGCTGGCGATCTCGATGTCGCAGGCGGAAAAGCTGGCGCAGGCGCTGGGTGATGAGGTGCATGTGGAGGTTGCCATGCGTTACGGTTCGCCATCCATTGCACACGGGTTGCGAGCCTTACGCGAAAAGGACTGTCGGCGCATTATTGTTCTTCCGCTTTATCCACAGTATTCGGCCACGACCGTGGCCTCGACATTCGATGCTGTCAGCGATGAATTGCGGCGCTGGCGTAATGTGCCGGAACTAACGCTGGTCACACGCTATTACGATCATTCGCAATATATTGAAGCATTGGCACAAAGCATTGAGCAGCACTGGCAGCAGCATGGCCGGGCCGAACGCCTGCTGTGTTCCTTTCATGGCATCCCCCAGCGCTATGCCAAAGCCGGGGACCCGTACCCTCATGAATGTGAGCAGACAGTCGCCTTGCTGCGGCAGCGGCTGGGGCTTGGCGAGGATGTGCTGTGCATGAGCTATCAGTCCCGCTTCGGGCGCGAACCCTGGCTGCAGCCGTACACCGATCATACGCTGGAGAAGTGGGCGAAAGCAGGTGTGTCCTCGGTGGATGTGGTCTGTCCGGGTTTTGCTGCTGATTGTCTGGAAACGCTGGAAGAAATGGCCATGGAGAATCGCGATGTGTTTTTGCAGGCCGGAGGCAGCGAGTATCGTTATATTCCGGCATTGAACGATAGCGATGGACATATCCGGGCCTTGCAGGCCATTGTGCAGGAATATCTATAGCGTTTTCACGATACAGCAAATGAACATCGCCTCGCTCCATTGATCCGGCAGTATGCGCATGGCCTGTTTCAATGCGGCGGGGAACGTGCGGGATTGCCATGAAGTCAGCCCCGGCATGGTCTGTACGCCGGGCAGGGTGAGTGGTGCGATGTCGATCTGGTCGGGGAACTGTTTCAGCGCATCGCTGACGACCTGTTCATTTTCCTCGGGCGAAAAGGAGCAGGTGGCATAAATCAGACTGCCGCCGGGTTTCAGACAGCGAATGGCCGAACGTAGCAAGCCTTTTTGCTTGTGTCGCATTTCCTTGATCTTGCGTGGGCTCCAGTAGCGGAATGTTTTCACGTCATCGGCACGGAAACGTGCCTCGGTGGAGCAGGGCGCATCGACAAGAATGCGGTCGAAATATGCGGGGAAACGACGCCACAAGGCACGCCCGTCACCCAGCAGGGTGGTAACGAAATCCGCCGCCCCCTGTTGTTGTAATACAGCACGCAATTTGAAGAAGCGTTTTTTCACAGCTTCATTAGCTAGAAGTTCGCCTTCACCCTGCATCAGGCAGGCCAGTTGCAGCGTTTTGCCGCCGGGGGCGGCGCACATATCCAGCACCGTTTCGCCCGGCACTGCTTGCAGTGCACTGGCGCATAGCTGGCTGGCCAGCGACTGGCTGTACAACCAGCCTTTTTGGTAGGCATCGGAGGCAAGCGCTTGCTGGCGCTGTGCAGGCGTAACGAACAGCGTATCATCCTTGAAGGTGCAGCGCTGCACATCAATGCCTTCCGCCTGCAGCGATTTAACGACATTATCCGTATCGCTTTGCAACAGATTGACACGGAAACACGCCGCACGCGTGATGCTGAAGCTGCGCCATACCTCTGCTTGCATCTCTGTCGGAATGATGGTCTGCAGACGTTGGATAAATGCAGGCGGCAGCGTCATCGGTATATTCATGAGGCATAGTCCGGACTGATGATGTTGATGCGTTGCTGCTTCAGTTGTTCACTTACCCAGCTGTTCCATTGCTCATTGCGAATATCGGCAATGACCTGATCGCGTACGTCCTCCAGTGGCGGCAGTACATGTTCCTTTTTGCCTAGCCATTGCAGGATATGCCAGCCGAAGCGGGTTTTTACCGGCTTGGACAGGGTATGGGTTTTGTCGAGTGCGAAAGCAACGGCCTCCAGGTTGGCATCCAGCGTGCCACGCGGGAACCAGTTGAGATCGCCACCATGCTGGCGGGTATGTTCATCGATAGAGTAACGGGCTGCCAGGGCGACAAAATCGTCCGCCTTGCGTTGCAGGCGGGCGAGAATCATGTCGGCAGTCTGTCGGTCGGCGACGACAATATGGCGGATATGAATCATTTCCGGAATGGCATAGCGCTGCTTGTGCGCCGCATAATAGGCGGCGATTGCGGCATCGTCGGGCATGGGCATGGAACGCATGCGCCGACGTTTCAGTTCGTCGATCAGGATATCATCTTTGGCCTGCTGGATTTTGCGTCGGATCAGCGGATCGAGATCCAGCTCCATGGCGACGGCTTTGCGGCTTAAGGCATACTGACGCAACATGTTCTGCAGAACCTTACGTCGTACGTCGGGGTGATCGCGCAAATTGCCGAGGGATTCGGGCAGGAGATCGAGTTCGCGATCAATATCGCTTTCATGAATTTCGAGATCGCCGAGCGTGGCAACCAGCGGGGAGTCCTGTGGTACAGCATCGGGCGCTTCCTGCTGGCAGGCGGCGAGCATAGCCATGGCAACACAGAGGATGATGATATGGCGGAATAACATCGAGACTCCTTATACGTATCTTTTGCGCTAGCATAGCGTCCGTCTTGTCAAATGCATCCGCAGTGTCGTGAAGGGGAAGTGGAATATGTCACCTGTTGTTATGGCCATTGTTGTACTATGCCTGTATCTGCTGTTTTACCGCTTTTATGCCAAAGGCATTCTGGCCCGCAAGGTATTCGATTTGCGCGATGATGCGCCCACGCCGGCACATGCGATGCGCGATGATGTCGATTATGTACCATCCAATAAATATATCCTGTTCGGCCATCATTATGCCTCGATTGCAGGCCTGGCACCGATGCTGGGGCCGGCGATTGCCGTGATCTGGGGCTGGGTGCCGGCATTGTGCTGGGTGGTGCTGGGCACGCTTCTGGTTGGTGCCGTACATGATTTCTCGGCGCTGGTGTTATCCGTGCGTCATCGCGGGCGCAGTGTCGGCACGATTGCGCGTGATGTGATTAGCCCGCGCACGCGCTTGCTGTTCCTGCTGGTGATTTTCTTCCTTGTAGCGCTGGCCATGGGCGTGTTCGTGCTGGTCATTTCCGGCCTGTTTGCCGCACCGGATGCGTCGCATATTCCGGCTACTGCCCATCCCGAAGCCGTATTCCCGACCTATTCACTGATGCTGATTGCGATGGTCATCGGTTTTCTGGTGTTTAAACGTGGCCTGCCGCTGTGGCCGATGATTGCCGTCGGTTTTATTCTGATGCTGATCACCACGCGCATCGGACTGGATATGCCGATCACAGGCTTTACGGCAGGCGACTGGACATGGACGCTGCTGGTCTATGCCTTTGCCGCCAGCATTTTGCCGGTCTGGCTGCTGTTGCAGCCGCGCGATTTTCTTAATTCATTGCTATTATATCTGGCATTGTTTTCGATGCTGGCTGGCTTTTTCCTGTTGTCGCCACAATGGGTGGCGCCGGCCATTAATCCACATCCGCAGGGCGCACCATCGATGTTGCCATTCCTGTTTATCGTCATTGCCTGCGGTGCGGTATCCGGCTTCCATGGACTGGTTGCTTCCGGCACCAGCTCCAAGCAGCTGGATCGGGAGACCGATGCGTCGTTTGTCGGTTATGTGGGCATGATCGGTGAATCGCTGCTGGCCCTGCTTGCCGTGCTGGCGACCACGGCCGGTGCGTTTACATCACGTGCGGACTGGGAGTCCTTTTACGGTTCCTGGGACAAGGCCGTCGGGCTGCATCAGAAGCTGGGTGTATTCATTCAGGGCAATGCCAATTTCATTCATCAGCTCGGCGTGCCGCTGGATTATGCGGCAGCCTTTATCAGCGTCGTCGTTGTCGGCTTTGCTATGACCAGCGTGGATACCGGTGCGCGCCTGTTGCGCTTCAATATCGAGGAGATCGCGGACACGATCGGCTTGCAGGCATTGAAAAACCGTTATCTTTCCACGCTGCTTGCCGTTGCTGCCATCGGTTTTTTCGCGTTTTTCGAGGTCGATGGCAAACCGGCCGGCCTGTTCTTGTGGACGCTGTTCGGCACGACAAACCAGATTCTGGCCGCACTGACGTTGCTGACGGTTACGATCTATCTGTATCGCAAAAAGAAGCCGGTGCTCTATACCCTGTTGCCGATGCTGCTGGTGCTGGGAGCAACGGTTTCGGGCATGGTTATGGGAATCATCAAGGCCGTATCGCACCAACAATGGATGGTTGCAGCTGTAGGTGCTGCGATTTTCCTGCTAGCCGTATGGGTGCTCGTGGAAGCGCTCGTCGTTGTGCGTAAGGTCAGGCAGGAGCGGCATGTCGATGAGCCTGCTAGGCAGTAAGGCCATTGCCCAGCTGATCCTGCCTCCCGGCGGCCTGTTGCTGGTTGCCGCGATTGGCCTGATCGCTTATAGAAAACGCTGGGGAAGGGGGGGGATCGCGGGTGCCTTGCTGATCCTGTGGTTATTATCCCTGCGCCCGGTGCATGATGTATTGCTGACGCCGCTGGAAGTGCATTATCCGCCGTTATCGCTTCAGCAGACCTCATTGCGTGAGGATGCTGTCATTGTGCTACTGGGTGGTGGCATCTATGAGAAGGCGCCGGAATTCAACGGCGCTGACAGTCTTGCCAATGCGGCATTGATGCGCACGGTGTATGCCGCGAGCCTTGCCCGTGATAGCGGGCTGCCCGTCTATACGACCGGCGGCGTTGTGCTCAACGAGAACGCCCGGCCGGAAGGCGAAATCATGGCCGACTGGCTCCGGACATTTCATGTGCCGGCAGAGCAGATTCATATCGAGGCGGAAGCCAAGAATACCTGGCAGAATGCTGGTTATATCCGCGAACAGTTACAGGCGCAAGGCATCCGGCGCATCGTGCTGGTGACCTCGGCCTATCATATGCCGCGTGCCGTCTGGGCTTTTCAGCAGCAAGGCCTTGAAATCATGCCCGCCCCATGCGCCTACAAGGTTCGCCGCAAGCCCTATGATCTTCTCAGCTGGTTACCGGATTCCGATATGCTGGACGAATCCTGCGATGCGCTGCATGAATATCTCGGTATCGTCTGGTATCGCCTGCGTTACGGCGACTGACGAAGACTGTGAGGCAAGTTTATTTTCCGAGTAGCCCTTGAGAGCACCTGTAGCGCTGTCAACTGTGCCGCCACAGCGCTACCAACACCTGCACCGCTTCTGATCATATCCGCCCGTAAGCTTCCCCAAATAGTCGACAGTTCATAAGAGATTTTTGGCAAATCCTGGCTTGTATAACCGATATCAGCGTGAGACCATGGGGCCATGCTGAAGAGGGCGCATGATCGGAGTGATATATGATGCAGGATGATCTTTTCGGGGCGGGCAGCGATTATCTTGAAGACCTGTTTGATCACTATCGTCTGAACCCTGCATCGGTGCCGGAAGCCTGGGCGAATTTCTTTGCCCGCGAGATCAAAGGTAATGGTGAGGATCTGAGCCGAACGCATCGCGCCATGCTCGAGCGCATGGCCATTCATCCGGGTAGCAGCCAGCCGGATAATGCGCCGACATCCTTTGATATCGAATATCCATCCCGTGCCCTGTATCTGATTCAGGGTTATCGCGTTCATGGTCATCTGCATGCCGATCTTGATCCGCTGGGGCTGAATCCGCCACGACCAGGGCCGGAACTGGAACTAGGCTATTATGGTCTCGGCACGGATGATATGGATGTTGAATTTCCTGTCGGGGATCTTGCCGGCGGCGGGCGCCGCAAACTGCATGAGATTCTCGATATTCTGCGCAAAACCTATTGCGGGCATATCGGCCCCGAATTCATGCATATCACCGACTCGGTGCGGCGGCACTGGCTGCAGCAGCGCCTGGAAGGGGTGTGCTGCACGCCGGCATACGATCAGCAGCAGCGCCTGCACATCTATAAAAACATCCTGCATGCCGAGGAGTTTGAAAAGTTTCTGCATACCCGTTATGCCGGCCAGAAACGTTTTTCGCTGGAAGGCGGTGAATCGCTGATTCCGATGCTCGATGCATTGATTCAGAAGGCCGGCACGCATGGCGTGAAAGAACTGATCCTGGGCATGGCGCATCGCGGCAGGCTGAATGTGCTGGCCAATATTCTGGGTAAATCGTTATCGGATATTTTTTCCGAATTCGAGGGCCTGCAACTGGAAGAGGAAGCGCACGGGCAGGGCGATGTAAAATATCACCTGGGCTTTTCCGCTGACGTGGATACGCCGGGCGGTCCGTTGCATGTCTCACTGGGTTTTAATCCATCTCATCTGGAGATCATTACACCGGTGGCGCTGGGCGGAGTGCGTGCGCGCCAGTGTCGGAGGCAGGACAAGGACAAGACGGAAGTCATGCCAGTGCTGATTCATGGCGATGCGGCTTTTGCCGGTCAGGGGGTGGTGGCCGAGTCGCTTAATTTGTCCAAACTCGGTGGATTTCGTGTCGGCGGAACAGTACATATCGTGGTCAACAATCAGATCGGTTTTACGGTCAATCCGTTTGATGCGCGTTCTACGGTTTATGCCACGGATATTGCCAAGATGGTGCAGGCGCCGATTTTGCATGTGAACGGCGATGATCCCGAAGCCTGCTGTCTGGCGACGGAAATTGCGTTCGAATATCGTAATCATTTTCATGAGGACATTGTGCTGGATCTGATCTGCTATCGTCGTCGCGGTCATAATGAGGCGGATACGCCGGATGTGACACAGCCATTAATGTATCGCAAAATCGCCGAGTATCCGACCGTGGAAACGGTTTATCGCGATCGTTTGATTGAACAGGGCGTCATCACGCTTGAGCAGAGTGAATCCATGGTACGCAAATATCGCGACTGCATGGATGAATTGCGCCGCAGCCAGCGGGGTGCCCCGAGTCCGGTCAATACATTGCAGGGGCGTTGGAGTGCCTTTTCCTCAGAGCGGATTATCGAGCCGGATACCGGCGTGCATGCGGAAATTCTGGCCGAACTGTGTGTGCGCGTGCATACGATGCCTCCCGATTTTGAATTGCATCCCCGTGTACAGAAGATTTTCGATCAGCGTTGGGAAATGATGAATGGACGCGCACCCGTGGACTGGGGTTGCGGCGAAACGATGGCCTATGCCACGCTGGTGCATGAAGGTGGCTGGGTGCGCCTGACCGGTCAGGACAGCGGTCGCGGCACGTTTTTCCATCGTCATGCCGTGGTTTATGATCAGCGCACGGGACGCAAGTTTCTGCCTTTGCGACAGGTTGAGAATGGCCAGATGTCGCACTTCATTGTTGTGGATTCCATGCTTTCGGAGCTGGCAGTCATGGCCTATGAATACGGTTATTCGGTGGCCGAACCCAGGGCACTGGTGATCTGGGAAGCGCAATATGGCGATTTTGCCAATAATGCGCAGGTTGTGATTGACCAGTTCATTGCTTCCGGTGAATCAAAATGGAGTCGCATGAGCGGGCTGGTGCTGTGGTTGCCGCATGGTTATGAAGGACAGGGTGCGGAACATTCCTCGGCCCGGCTGGAGCGTTTTCTGCAATTATGCGCGGAAGACAATATGCAGGTGGTGTATCCGACCACGCCGGCCCAGCTGTTTCATTTGCTGCGCAGGCAGTTGCGCATCAATACGCGTAAGCCGCTGGTACTCATGGGGCCCAAGAGTATGCTGCGTCAGAAGCTGTCATTCTCATCGCTGCAGGACTTCGTTCAGGGGCGCTTTCAGCCGGTACTGGGTGAAACGGATGAGCAGATCAGTGTACATGCGACGCGGCGCCTGTTGCTGTGTAGCGGCAAGGTCTATTACGACCTGTTGGCCGAGCGCATGAAACGCGGCATCACAGATGTCGCGATTGCTCGCATTGAGCGTCTTTATCCCTTTCCGGATAAGGAGCTGAAAAAGATTACGGCACAATTTGCCGCAACTGATGAAGTGGTGTGGGTGCAGGAAGAGCCGCTGAATCAGGGCGCGTGGTTTTATATCGAACATTGTCTTGAGCGTTGTTTGCATGCCAGGCAGCGGCTGAATCGTCTGGCACGCAAGCCGGCAGCGGCTCCTGCGGCCGGTTCGGCCAAGCGGCACAAGGCAGAGCAGCAGCAACTGGTGGATCAGGCCTTGTCAGAAGCGCCGCTGCCCGGCAGACACTGAAGATGATACAGGCAGAGGAGAAATATCATGGCGGACATTGAAATCAGGGTGCCCAGCCTGGGCGAATCGGAAACGGAAGCCACGCTGGTATCCTGGCTGAAGCAGGAGGGTGATGCTGTCGCCGTGGATGATGTCATTGCCGAAATTGAAAGCGACAAGATCACTATGGAAGTCACAGCGCTGGATGACGGGGTCGTGAAAAAAATCCTTAAAAAGGCCGGAGATATTGTCGAGCCGGGTGAGGTGATTGCGCTGGTTGAGGCCGGTGCGGTGGCCGCGGCGACTGCCGAAAAGGAAGAGGAGACGCCTGAGCAAGAGGAGATTCCTGCCGCCAGCAAGGAGCCGGAGCCTGCACCTGTCGCTGCTGCGACTGAGCCGGTGGCAAAAACCACGGCGCCGCCAGTGGCGGAAGAAGCAGCCAGCCCGGCCCGCTCCGGCAATGGATCGCGCCTTGAAGAACGCGTGCCGATGAGCGGCCTGCGCAAGCGCATTGCCGAACGCCTGAAAACGGCGCAGAACACGGCGGCGCTTTTGACGACCTTCAATGAAGTGAACATGCAGCCGGTGATGGATTTGCGCAAACGGTTTGGCGCCTCGTTTCAGGAACGTCACGGCATCAAGCTGGGGCTGATGTCCTTCTTCGTGCAGGCCGTGGCCCAGGCCGTGGCCAAATATCCGTCATTGAATGCCTACATCGATGGTGATGATATCGTTTATCATAATTACCTGGATGTCGGTATTGCTGTGAGCACGGAAAAAGGCCTGGTTGTGCCCGTATTGCGTAACGCGGAAAAGCTCAGTCTGGCGGAAATCGAGCGGCAAATTGCCGATCTGGCCACACGTGCAAGGGAGGGTGGTTTGATGCCGGACGACCTCAAGGGCGGCACATTCTCGATCACCAACGGCGGGATTTTCGGTTCCCTGTTATCGACGCCGATTCTTAATCCGCCGCAAAGCGGTATTCTGGGAATGCATACGATCCAGAAGCGGCCGGTCGTGGAAGATGATGATATCGTGATCCGGCCGATGATGTATCTGGCGCTGACCTATGATCACCGCCTGATTGACGGCGCGGAAGCCGTACGTTTTCTGGTCTCGGTCAAGGAGGCGTTGGAATTCCCGGCCAGTCTGCATCTGAATCTGTAACGGCCAGCTTTCACACCTTTACGTTGTAGGTTTGGTTGCAGTATTGACAGGAAAGTGGAATCCGGCCGTCTGCATCGCGTAATCCCGCCAGTTGTTCCGGGGGCATGGTCTGCAGTGCCGCTTTTAAGCGATCGGCGCTGCAGCCGCAATGATAACGATAGTCATCGTGGCCAAGGATTTTGCAGCCCAGTGCGTCAAAGTGTGTCAGCAGCGTTTCCGGTGCTTCCTGATCCAGCCGTCGGGCATCGATCTCCGCCATGGCGGAAACAGCGTTGAACCATCGTTCATCATCGCAGCCGGGCATGGCCTCGATCATCATGCCGCTATGTCGGTGCAGCAGGATATCGGCATCGATTTGCACCGACTGGTTCAGATAATGTACCAGCTGGTCGGCAATGTAGGGCGAATCATGGGCAATCGTTGAAACATAAGGCTGACCAAAGCCGAGATCGCGCACGGTGGACAGGGTAACCGGCATATGCATCCAGGCATCAAGCCTGTCTGCATGTCCGGTCTCAGGTCTCATGCTGGCATCCTCATGCCAGTTGATATAGCCGCGCACTGCACCGGAACGTGCCTCTGCCAGCATACGCCGTATGGGCGAGGGATGATCATCCAAAGCATCAAGCTGTAGCACCTGTCGGGTGCCACCCTTGCTGATGCTCAGCAACAGGATGGCACCGATCAGTGTTTGACCGAACAGCACCAGTGGCGAGTCACTTAAGCCATGTAATCTTGCTGCTTCTGCGATAATGCCGTCGGCCCGGATCAGCGCGCCGCGCACGCGGAGTTCCGGCAGCAAAAAGCGGATTAACGAATCCGGGTTTCCAGCCATGCCTGTACCTCATGCAGATCAGCGAAACAGTGGGCGGCACCGGCAGCGCGCATTTCCTCGGCGCTGAAGTGTCCGGTCAGCGCGACCGGCAATACACCGGCCCGGCTGGACGCTTTCATATCCGCTGTGCCATCACCGATCATGACGATATGTTCGGGATCGATCTGCAACTGTTCGCAGGCCAGTTGCACGGTATGCGGATCGGGTTTTTGCCGACGATCTTCCGTCAGGCCGATGATCGTATCGAAATAGTCTTGCCAGCCCAGATGTTGCAGTTGCAAATCGGCGCGTTGTTGCGATTTGCTGGTCACGATGCCTGTAGGGATGCGATGCCGCTGCAGGCTGAGTAGCAGTTCAACGGCACCGGGCAAGGGCTCGATATCGTACAGCCGTTCATCATGGTACTGCAGGAAATGTTGCGCAGCCGCTTCCCGTTCCTCACCAAACAGGGAAATCATGCTGCATTCGCCACGACCGGTATGTCGTTTGATGTCGATGTCGCTCATCGGCTCGCGACCAAAGTGAACCAGTGTCCGGTTGAGTGCATAGACAATCGGGCCGAAAGCATCGACGAGGGTCCCGTCCATATCCAGCAGTAGTGCGCGAATCCCGGTCATGTTGCGCCTTTTCCCTGTTTTAGCATCTCGAAATGCTGCAGCAGCCATTCACGCAGGCGTAATGTAAGTGGGCCGGGTAATCCGTTGCCAACTACATTTCCGTCAATATGACATAGCGGCAGGATACCCTGGGTCGTGCTGCTCAGCATGCATTCCTCCAGCCCCGGCTCGCTGTGCCGCCATGGACGCTCGATAACGCGGATACCGTGCTGTTCGGCCAGATGCAGGGCAATTTTGCGAGTGATCCCGCCCAGGACGCGATGGCCCAACGGGTGTGTGACAAGACAGCCGTCGATGACAGCCAGCACATTCGTTGAGCATCCTTCCAGAATATGTTCCTGTTCATCCAGCCAGATCGCTTCATCGGCCTGTTTGCGGGCGGCTTCCTGCTTACCCATGACGCTGGCCAGCAGGGCAACGGATTTGATGTCGCAGCGTTTCCAGCGAATATCGGCCAGTGTGATGGCCTTAGCTCCCTGCGCCAGGGTATCGGATGCGGGTACCGGCAGTTCGCGCACGGTCATGATCAGCGATGGTGTCAGCGTTGTGACGGGAAAGTGTGAGCGAGCGGCACAACCGCGTGTGATCTGTACATAGATCATGGCATCGTCAAAAGGGTTGGCCTGATAAATGGCTTCGATCTTTGCTGCCAGCTCGTGCAGGGAGCAGGGCAGGTTGATGGCAATCGCCTCGCATGAGTAGCGCAAGCGTTGCAGATGCATGTTCAGGTCGAGAAACGTACCACCGATGCAGGCGATGACTTCATAGACGCCGTCGGCAAACTGGAAACCACGATCCTCGATGTGGATACAGGCATCCTGCAGCGGCACCAAGCTGCCATTGACATAGGCTGTCAGCTGCATCGTTTATTCGGTATGTTCAGCGTTGGCGTTGTTCTTTCCTTTCCACCATAGCAACAGGGCATCGAATGTGCGACCAAACCATGATGCCTGCTCGACATCGCGTGCGGCAATCATGGGGAACGATGCCAGTACTTCTCCCTGTTCCTTGCCACCAATGATGGCCTCAATCGTGCCCAGTTTTTCACCTGCATGCAGCGGAGCCATCAAAGGCGCATCGTAGCGCAGGCGGAAGGCCAGTGACTTTTCCTTGCCACGGGGCACGGTGATCCAGACTGGAGTGGCCGGTTTCAGCCATATGCTGTTTTCGGTACCACCGTAGACTTCCACTTCACGGCGAATGTCTTTTTCAGCCGGTCGAATGGTAACGAAATTTCTGAAACCATATTGCAACAGGACCTTGGTCTGGGCGGCACGTGCATGATCGGAATCCGTGCCGAATACAGCGGCGACAAAACGGGTTGTGCCTTTTTCTGCCGAACCGACCAGGCAGTAACCGGCTTCCTGCGTATGCCCGGTTTTCAGGCCATCGGCCTCCGGGTAGGTCCACAGCAGGCGGTTGCGATTGGGCTGGGTATGACCTTCATAGCTGTATTCGCGTTCGGAAAAGATTTCATAATATTTGGGAAAATCACGCCACAAGGCAGCACCCAGAATCGCCATATCCAGAGGCGAGCTGTAGTGATCTTCAGCAGGAAAACCGGTGGCATTGACAAAATGACTGTTCTTCATGCCCAATTCCTTGGCTTTCTGGTTCATGCGGTCAGCAAAGGCTTCCTCGGAACCAGCCACATGTTCGGCCAGCGCAATGCAGGCATCATTGCCGGAAAGTGTGGCAATGCCATGCAGTAATTGTTCGACGGTTGGCTTCAGGCGAGGTTCAAGGAACATCGTGCTGCCGCCGATTTTCCAGGCCTTTTTGCTGACCGAGACCGTTTCGTCCGGCTGCAGGCGACCCTGAGTGATATCCTCAAAAGCCAGGTACAATGTCATCATTTTGGTCAGACTGGCCGGAGGCAAATGCTGATCGCCATTCTTTTGCGCTAGGATCTGGCCGGTGCGGGCATCAATCATGGCCCAGGCTTTGGCCTGTACACCGGGAGCTGCCGGCCAGCCGGATGCCATTGCTATATGCGGCGCATACAGGCTTAGCAGGGCGAGCGTTGCAAACAGAAAGCGAATTACCATATCCAATCCTCCTCGGGATCTGTTTTCCAGTGTCGGGGTTCCGGTATGGCCGGTGGTCCGATATGCAGTTGCCAGGCATGTAGCATCATTCGGTGGTGACTGGAGCCACCATAGCGTACATCGCCAAGGATGGGGCATCCTAATGCCGAAAGATGAACACGCAATTGATGACTTCGGCCGGTCACCGCCTGCAATTGCAACAGACTGCGACCATGTTGGTGCTGCAGAACCCTGGCGATAGTCCGGCATGCACGGCCCTGATCGCTGACGGCATAGCGTCCCCGTTTGTCACGCTGCGCGGAAATCGGCAAATCAATGGTTTTTTTGTCCCATGCAGGTTCACCATCGACCACCGCCAGATAATATTTCTCCGTGGTCTGATGCCAGTGTTGCTGGATTCGTTGCAGTTCCTGCGCATTGCAGGAAAACAGCAGCAGACCGGATGTTTCCCGATCGAGTCGATGCACAGGGCGGAAAGGGCGGGCAGGGGAGGAATACAAACGCGTCAGTTCATTGGGCAGGCAGCCTTTGGCGCGGTGCAGTGCTTCCTGACTGTATTGGCCACAGCATTTGTGAATCAGCAACAGCGAGTTGCTGCGCCAGAGCAATTGTTGCGCCTGAAAGGGAATAACTTGCTCACCTTCCAGGCGAACCATGCGTAACCGGTTGCCGGCGGCAACGATGCGACCGGCCTGATGGCAGCGTTTGCGGTTAAGATATATGCCACCGAGGTCGATGAGCTGGCGGGCTTTTCTGCGCGAAATGGAAAAACTTGCAGCCACCGCCTGATCCAGTCGCATATGATGATGTTCTGCTTTGACACATGCTTCAACATCTTCAAATACATGGCTCATTTCGCTTTCTTCTCCATAAGCCTGAGAACCTGGGCATGGCTGGTGCAATAATGGATGTATTGCAAAGGTGCGGAAGAGGAAAACAACAGCTGTGCTTCCATGCTGGCGAGGATGTCCTGCCACATCTTGCCGTAAAGGATCATGGGCCGGTTTTCCAGCACATGGATCGCCAGCAGATCCCAGGTCATGGCCAGTTCGGCCAGGGTGCCCAGACCGCCGGGTAGCACCAGATATGCGTCGGCCTGTTCGATCAGTATCCCCATACGCTCAAAAAAATTGCGGGCGCGAATTTCCTCACTGAGGGTATGATCAGGTGGCGTGGGGAAACGCTCCAGGGTAATGCCGCGCACATGACCTCCACCCTGACGCATGCCGCAGCAGAAGGCAGCCATCATGCCCTGATGACCGCCGACCATGCCGTCCCAGCCGGCCTCAGCCAGTTTGCGGCTCAGTTCACTGACATCGTGGTAGTATGCCGGATCGAGATCGCGGCGCGATGAGCCGAAGGCGGTAATGCATCGCCGTTTGCTCACGGGGCGAGCACGATGCTGTGTGTGATACCATGCCGGTTCAGGTCTCCGATCAGCCGCTCAATTTCGTGCTGATACGACAGTGGACCAATACGCACGCGATACAGGTCGCTGGCACCGGCTGGCGGCCGGACATGAATGGACGGAAAATCCCGCTCCAGGCGCTGTTGCAGGGCAAGGGCATTGGCCTGCGAGGAGAATGCACCGACCTGCACGTACTGCCCTGCAGGGGATGGTGCAGCCTTGTTATGCACGATGCCTGGTGATGAGGTGCTGTCATCCAGTGTTTGTACACGCACATGTGCAGTACCGCGCTCGGCAAAGCCCAACGCCTGAGCGGCAGCATAGGAGAGGTCGATTAGTCGACCCTTGACGAAAGGACCCCGGTCATTGACGCGGACAATGACGGAGCGGCCATTATCCAGATTGGTTATGCGCACCAGCGTCGGCAAGGGCAGGATCTTGTGCGCAGCGGAAAACGCATGCATGTCATAACGTTCACCATTGGCCGTTTTTTTGCCATGGAAGTCCTTACCGTACCAGGATGCAATGCCCTGTTCATCGTAATGTATGGCCTGCTGCATGGGCGTGTACCAGCGGCCGGAAACCTGATAGGGGGTGCCGGTTTTGTAGTGGCCAGCGGCACCGTCGGGCAGATGTGCAGGAGTACGCCTGCCATCGGAGCTGCACGAGGTCAGCACAAGGAGTGCGAGCAGTGTTGCGATCAGCTGACGTGACATGCGGCGCAACCCAGCATACTGGCCACTTCGGTCGTGGCCATGGCGTAATTGTAGGAACGATTCCAGCGGGTAATGACATAGAAGTTATAGTGTACTATTGCCATTTGCTGTCCCTTGTCTGTTCGCATCGGGATAATGGCAACCTTGTCCTTATCCTGCCAGATCGGGGGCAATGTCGGCAGGGTTGCCCGCAATTCTGCCAGTGGCGACCATGCCTTGATCCCTTTATCTGCCCGCACTTTCAGTGTTTTCCGATAAGGTAGCCAGTGAGCGACGGGTCTGCCCCTTTGCCAGCCGTGTTGCCGGAAATAATTGCCGACGCTGGCAACAATATCGGGCACTGAGTGCCAGACATCGCGTTTGCCATCGCCGTCCGCGTCTACGGCATAGGCGCGGAAGGAGGATGGGATGAACTGGGTTGTTCCGAAGGCACCGGCATAGGATCCCAGAACCTGTTCCGGCTTCAGTCCTTCTTCGCGACACAGCAACAGGAATTCGCCCAGTTGATGGCGGAAGAATTCGGCGCGTCTGGCATAACCGGTACTCAGGGTGTACAGCGAGTCGAGCAGTCGATCGCTGCCCCGATAGCGGCCGAAACGGGTTTCCATGCCAAGAATGGCCGCGATGAGTTGTCGTTCTACACCGTAATATTGCTCCTGTCTGGTGAAAACATCGGCATGTTGTTGCAGAAAGAGCTCACCTTGCTGGCGCATGGTTTGGGTGATAAACAGCTTTCGATAATCGGTATAAGGCCTGGACTCATAGGGCGTTTTGATGCGTTTGATAATCGATGGCCTGAATTCGGCCCGGCTTAATATCTGCAGAATATCGGAGGGATCGAGTTTTGTTTCTTTTGCCAGCTGTCGAGCCAGTAATTGACGTGCATCGGTGGATGCATCCGCTGCCCATAGGGCATGCGGACGAGATGCGAGCGCGACGAGCGTTGCACCCAGCAACATCAACGTTTGACGTCGATGTATTAGCGTTCTGGAAAGATCATGGGACATGAC
The DNA here is from genome assembly GCA_964613235.1 of uncultured Zetaproteobacteria bacterium. Lineage (GTDB taxonomy): Bacteria > Pseudomonadota > Zetaproteobacteria > Mariprofundales > Mariprofundaceae > J005. The sequence continues at coordinate 24,104 of CAZTGM010000016.1, forward strand.
GCGATAGTAGCCCGTTTTTTGTCCTGAACAGGGCTGCTTTCATCATGAGCAGGGGATGCAAGGCGCACCTGCTGTACAAATTAAAAAACGAATTCCCGCTTTTTCGGTTGCCCTTCTGCATTTTGCAGCAGGGTTTCCACCAGTTTGATGGTTTTCTGCGTCATGCCCTGGCGTATGATGTGTACAATGGTCACGACCGGGTTTTCACCGAGAAATGCCACGATTTGTGCCTGGGCATTGAGCAACTTCAGCAGATGTTCCGGAATCTCTTTCAGGGCTACGCCGAGCACCATGGCATCGAAACCGCCCTGCAGCACCTCGCTGGTACTGACGACTTCGGCATCCATGGCATTGAGACGCAATACCGTTGCATTGGTGATCCCGTGTGCGGCAAGGTTTTTTTCGGCCATGTCAGCCAGTTCATCATGAATTTCACAGCTGACCACTTCCTGCGCTTGCATGGCCAGCATGGCCGTTAGAAAGCCGGTGCCGGTACCGATTTCCAGCACGCGTTCGTTACCCTTGAGTTGCAGTGCCTGCAGGATATGTGCTTCTTGCAGCGGCGAGAGCATTTCCTGATTGCATGGCAGGGGAATGTGGCCTTCCATATAGGCAATGCTGCGTACCTGCTCAGGCACAAAATTCTCGCGCGGCATGCTTTCGATCAGGTCCAGCGTGTCCGGATCAAGGATTTTGCCACATCGGATCTGGTATTCGACCATGTTGTGGCGCGCGCGTTCGAATGTTGCTGCTGTCATGTTGAACTGTCCCTCCTGATCAGGTCAGGAAATATGCTATGCGAATAGCCTGATGACAAGGGGTGGAATTGTTATGAAGGCACATCCAGTTTGTAATTACGCAGAACCTTTGTCTTCTTGCCAGCACTGCCAGCAGCGATGACCACCTGTCCGTCGATACTTACCTTCAGCCCCTGGGGGCTGCCGGCATTGATGACAATGGATGTAGCAAGTGATCTGAATGAGCTGCTGCTGCCTTTTTTCAGTAAACGGTAAACCTTGCGTTCACCTCGGGATACGCCGTCATCAGCGACAAGGTAAACCTCCAGCCAGACATCGGACGTGATAGCTTCAAAGGTGAATTCATGTTCGGGGGTCGGCTCTTCTTTATGGGGCTCCTCGGTTATTGCTGTGGCTGCTGCAGTATCGTTCGATGCTGCTTCCGGTGGCGTCTCCGTGGGTGTTTCAACGTCATCCGTTGTAAGCTGCGCTGCGTTATCCAGCGGCATATCCACGTTGTCGCTGCTGTTTTCGACGACTGGCGCTTCATCTTCGGTCGTTACGGGGATATCCGGTACTCCCGTGACAGGTGCATCGGACACAGAGTCGATATGGTCATGACTGACTTGTGAAACGTTGAACAGGATGAACAGCATGATAAATACGGTGGCGGCGGCAAAGGCCCATTTGCGCGAAGGCGCAATGGGAGGGTCAGGAAACGTCAGCGGGCTGGTCAGGCGATATTCGCCGGATTTGATCTGTTCGATTTCCTGTTCCAGATCCAGCTGCAACAGGCGTGCATACTGTTTGAGAAAACCGATGGCATAGGCATCACCGGGCAATTGTTGCCAGTCGCCGGCTTCCAGTGCCTCAAGATACTGTTTGCGCAATTTTAGTCGATGGGAAACATCGTGGATGCTCAGTTGGTTTTGCTGGCGGGCCTGTTGCAGGCGTTGTCCGATGTCGGCGAGCAATGAGTCGTGCTGTTGCGGTTGATTATGTTCGGGGGGGGATGTTTCAGGCGGTTTATTCATGGTTCCATTGTCCTAACAGCTCGTTGGCCCAAGCGCGGTCCAGGGCATTGGTGGTGCGATCCCGGAAAATGGTCAGTTTCATGATTGCCGCCTCCATTTTGCCTCGTTTATACAGCAGCGTTACGAGCATTTCCGTAATTTCCCGATTGGTCGGATACTGTCTGGCCAGCGACTCCAGTAGGGCAATGGCATAGTCCGGATGCTGCATCAGGGCATAGGCATGGGCTTCCTTGATTAGCGGCTGTGCATCATCAGGCCGCAGGCTGGCCGCCAGGCGATATTGTTTGATTGCCTCATCGTATTGCTGCAGCCCGAGCAGGGCATCGCCGTAATTCATTAATGCCAGATGCTGATTGCGGTAGCGTGGATCGGCCAGCGCCTTTTGGGCCTGTCTGGCGGCATCATCATAACGTTTGAGTTCAATCAACAGGTTGGCATAGTTGTTATGCGTTTCCGGCCGGGAGCGGATACGCAGTGATTTTCGGTACATGGCTTCGGCCTTTTCGTTTTCACCGCGCAGGCGCCAGGCATAGGCCAGAGCATCCAGTACCTCCGGCTGATTCGGGCGCAACTTGTCTGAGAGCATGAGTTCTTCAAAAGCCTTGGGCAAAGCGCCTTTCTGCAAGGCATCAACACCCAGGCGGAAATGAACGTCGGCCTGTTTTTCAAGTTGCTGCGCGCTGGGGGAGGGTTTGCTGGCACAGCCGCTGAGCAGTGCCAGTACAACAACGAGAGAAAACAGGAAGCGAAACATCACAGAAAACGTTTGACCAGATGGAATATCGGCCGCAGGGCATCGTCATCGGCCGCTTTCAGGTCGGCAAAAATGCCGTGTTGCAAGGCCTGGCCGCACTGACAGGCATGCGTATCCACGTTATCCTGCAGCAGGGCATGCAGCATGCGTTTGGCCTTGCGTACATTGGTCTGCATGATTTCGATCACTGAACTGACAGAAACATCTTCTTCCTCTTCATGCCAGCAATCGTAATCGGTGCACATGGCTACAGTGGCGTAACAGATCTCGGCTTCCCGGGCCAGTTTGGCTTCGGGCATATTGGTCATGCCGATGATATCCATGCCCCATTGACGATACAGTTCGGATTCGGCGCGGCTGGAAAATTGCGGCCCCTGCATGACCACATAGGTGCCGGTGGTATGCACGCGGATCTGCTGCGCATCGCAGGCCCTGATCAAACGTTGACGCAGGGCAGGGCAGACAGGATCAGCCATGGAAACATGGGCTACGACGGGGCCGTCGAAAAAGGTTGCATCACGACCATACGTGCGGTCAACAAACTGGTCGATAATAATGAAATCACCGGGTCGGATATCTTCCCTGAGTGAGCCGACAGCGGATACCGATACAATCTGTTGTACACCGACCTGTTTCATGGCGTAGATATTGGCACGATAATTGATGCGGTGCGGTGGAATACGATGGCCTTTGCCGTGGCGGGGCAGAAAGATGACTTCCTGTGTGCCGATTTTTGCCAGTGTCAGTGGTTCTGAAGGCTTGCCAAAGGGCGTATCGAGATCAATCGTATCAATGATTTCGATACCTTCCATATCATACAGGCCGCTGCCGCCAATGATGCCGATGCGTGCTGGCTGTTTTTCTTCCTTCAATGCCCCCCTCCATCAATGTTCGGCGGCCCGTGCTGCAGTTTCAGCTTTAAGCTGTCCGCAGGCGGCCATGATATCCTCTCCGCGCGAACGCCTTACCGTTGCACGAACACCTTTAGAAATCAAGCGTTGCGCGAATATATTCATATGTTCCTTCGAACTGCCAAGAAACGGATTGCCGGGATAGGGGTTGAACTGAATCAGGTTCAGGCGTTCGCGGGCAGGATTGATAAATGCCAGCAGCGAATGGATATCTTCCTCGCGGTCATTGACACCGGCAAGCATGACGTATTCCAGTGTGATATGGCGCTGTTTGCCCAACGGGTAGCGATTCAGACAGTCACGCAGGCGGGCAAGCGGATATTTGCGATTGATTGGCACCAGCCGGTCACGCAGATCATCGTCAGCAGCATGCAGTGAAATGGCCAGATTCACCGGATAATGTTCGCCCAGACGTTCGATTTGCGGTACCAGTCCGGAGGTGGATAGGGTAATGCGTCGGCGTGAGATCCGGAAATCGTCCAGCAGCAGGCGCAGGCTGCCGTGTACACCGGCCTCATTGGCCATTGGTTCGCCCATGCCCATGTAGACGATATGGGTGACTTCGTTATGCAGTCTCTGTGGCAGGGGGTCACTGCGCAGGTCGTGTTTGATAGCCAGAATCTGTGCAGCAATTTCTGCAGCGGTCAGGTTGCCCTCAAATCCCTGCGTGCCGGTATAGCAAAACGGGCAGTCGAGCACGCAGCCAACCTGTGAGGAAATACAGACGGTGGCGCGTTTGCTTTCGGGAATCAGTACACTTTCAATCTGTTTGCCTCGCAGGGCATGGCGTTTGAGCGAGAACACATATTTTCGCGTGCCATCCACAGAGCACTGGCGGCGCACCAGTTGCAACGATTCGCATTCAATTTCCGTGGCCAGCCGCTGGCGCAGTTCGCGCGGCAGATTGCCCATATTGTCAGGATTCAGCACGCCCTTGTTGCGCCAGTCAAGGATTTGCCGGGCGCGAAAGGCTGGCTGTTGCCATTGCTTGAGCAACTGTTGCAGGGTGCCGGCATCGATACCGGCCAGCTGGTATGCGGATTGCACATGTTGATTTGCCATCAGCGAATTGTGACAGAGTTGGATGAATTGAGATAGCCTGCGGCACATGATTCCTTTGGCAACCGAACAGGCGATACCTGTATTGCATGATGATTTTGATACGATGCTTCGCTTTGCGCGGGCGGTGTATGCATTAAAGGATAATGCGGCATACCTGCGTCAATTGCATGATGTTTTGCCGCCGGCGGCCAGGATCAGGCCATGTCGGCCCAGCGTGTTGATGGGCTTCGATTTCCATTTGACGCCAGCAGGCCCGAAATTGATCGAAATCAATAATAATGCGGGTGGTTTGTATATCGGACAGGATCATCGGCAACAGGATCTGTGGATGCCGCAACCGCGTTTGCCCGAATTGCCGGGGATGCTGGAAGAGCGCTTGTTGCGCATGTTTGATGCACAGTGGCAAGCGATTGCGGTCATGGATGAACAGGTCGAACAGCAGTTCATGTATCCGGAAATGTGTGCTTATGCCCGTTTGCTGCAGTGTGCCGGCAGGAAGGCATGGGTCGTTAACCCCGAAGATTTGCATCTGACAGATAAAGGTCTGATGTATCAGCAGCAATATATTGATGCTATATATAATCGGCATACGGACTTCTATCTGGAAAGCGAGGCACTGGCTCATGTGCGCCGGGCCTATGAGGCTGGTCAGGTTACACTGAATCCGCATCCACGCAGTTATGCCCTGATCGGCGACAAGACGCGCATGGTGGATTGGTGGCGCGAGGGTTGGCTGGAGCACTGTGTGGATTCGACCGAACTGGCGCTAATTCGGCAGGTGGTGCCGGAAACTCGTCGTCTGGATGAAATGGATGCGGACGAAGCTTGGCAGATGCGCAAGCAACTGGTGTTCAAGCCGGCTGCGCGGCATGGCGGGAAAGGCGTCGTGCTGGGCAGAAGCATGAGTCGCAGGCGTTTTGAGTCGCTGGATCGCAGCGATACCGTGGTACAGCAACTGGTACCGCCGAGCTCCGTGCATGTCGGTGATCAGGAAATGAAGCTGGATATCCGCATGTATATGCATGGCCCGGAGCTGATTGCGCTGGCTGGCCGTGTCTGGCGTGGCCAGGTGACCAATTTCCGTCAACCGGGTAGCGGCTGGGTGACGCTTGATATCTGCTGATGCGGTATCACTGGCCATCATTATCCCCTGCCTGAATGAGGCAGCGGAAATCGACATATTATTGCAGCGTTTGCAGCAGATGCGATTATCCGGCGTGCTGTTTGTTGATGGCGGTTCCGAAGATGGTACCGTAGAGCGAATTCGCCGCGCAGGATTCGACTGTATTCAAAGCGAAGCGGGGCGGGCCACACAGATGAATGCAGGGGCTGCGCAATGTACGGCGGAGGTGTTGTGGTTCGTGCATGCCGATACCGGCTTTACGGCAAGCCATATCGATGATATCCGGCGTGTTATGAGAAGCTCCGATGTGGTGGGGGGGCGCTTTGATGTGCGTCTGCTCGGTCGTCATCCAGTATTCCGTATTATTGAGCGGTTGATGAACTGGCGTTCGCGCGTGACGAAGATTTACACCGGGGATCAGGCCATATTCGTGCGGCGCAATGTATTTGAACAACTGGGGGGCTTTCCCGAGCAGCCATTGATGGAGGATATCGAGTTATCCAGGCATTTGAAACGAGTCGGGAAAACCGCCTGTCTGTATCGACCTGTTGTTACTTCCAGCCGGCGCTGGGAACAGTATGGTATTGGACGAACGATCCTGCTGATGTGGAAATTGCGTCTGTATTACTGGCTGGGTATGCCGGCGGAAAAACTGGCAACAATGTATTATCATGTACGCTGATGTACGTGTCATCATCATGACCAAGGCGCCTGTGTCGGGGCAAGTGAAAACGCGCCTGATGACGCATTATACGGCCGATGAAGCCGCAGCCATTTATCGCGCCATGGCGACGGTCGTTATCGAACGGGCACAGTGTTTGTTTTGCGATATCTGGCTGGCCGCAGATGATCCGCAGCATGCGTTTTTTCAGACATTTTCTTTGCCAGTCAGGGCACAGGGTGGAGGCGATCTTGGCTGGCGCATGACAAGGTTGATGCAGGAGCATTTCCGTCAGTGCGCCAAACCGGTGCTTTTCCTTGGCTGTGATTCCCCGCATATGCCCGATGTGCGTTTGCATCAGGCCGTATCGCAGCTGTTAGATCATGATGTGGTGATTGGGCCGGTGGAGGATGGTGGTTATGATCTGATTGCGCTGCGTGATTGCCATGCCGGCATGTTTGCGGATATTCCCTGGAGTACGGCAGATGTGCTGGAGCGGACACGCCGGCAGGCACGTGCGCTGGACTTGCACTATTGTGAACTGAATTGCGGGTTTGATATCGATACGCCTGAAGACTTGTTACGCTCCGGTTTTTTA
>CAZTGM010000017.1:0-30333 GCA_964613235.1 uncultured Zetaproteobacteria bacterium
TGCCCTGCAACGCCTCTCGCAGTCCCCGGTTTCCCGTCGGCAAGTTGTCAAGCTGAGGTTGACGTGCCGTAATCTGTTGCTGCAATCGCTGTTCGGCTTCGTGATCCACGCGGACAATAACCTTGCACTGACTTTTACCGACCCATAAACCCAGCGCGAAACAGACAACCAGCAGCATCAGTGCTGCAATCATCCACCATGGGTTGGCCGCCGCTGTTGTTTTCTTCCTGCCCGCCTTGCGTCGGGATGATGCTTTGACACTGGCAAAATCCCGTCCTGCCACTACATCCGCTCCGGCGCATTCACACCCAGCACATGTAACGCATTGGCCAACACCTGACGACTGGCCCGAATCAACAGCATACGCGCCTGACTCAATGCGCGATCATCGGTGATTACGCGGTGTTTATGATAAAACGAATGAAAATCAGCAGCCAGGCGCATGGCAAACGTCGCCACACGATAGGGTTCCAGACGATCCGCAGCCTTGCCCAGCATTTCCGGGTATTCGATCAGTGCCGAAATCAGACGTTTTTCCTCATGCGATATCAGCAATGACAAATCCGCCACACCGCTTTCAGAAATTATGCCCTCATCCGCCGCCTTGCGCAGAATGGCGGAAGCCCTGGCATGTGCGTATTGCACATAATAAACAGGGTTCTCGTCGCTTTTCTGCTTGGCCGTTTCCAGATCGAAATCCAGCTGGCTTTCAACACGGCGTGTCATGAAATTGAAACGCACGGCATCGCGTCCAACCTCATCCACCACCTCACGCAAGGTCACAAATGTTCCGGCCCGTTTGGACATACGAACCGGCTTGCCGTCCCGTGTCAGATTCACCATCTGCACCAACAGTACATCCGGCTGCTTTTCGCACCCGGTCAGGGCTTTCATCGCCGCCTGTATGCGGGCAACATAGCCACCGTGATCGGCCCCCCAGACATCGATCAGACGATCAAAACCGCGCTGATGCTTGTCAAAATGATAGGCGATATCGGCCGCAAAATAGGTCGCACTGCCATCCTGCTTGAGCAACGGGCGATCAACATCATCGCCATAATCCGTCGCCCGGAACAGTAACTGTTCTACGGGCTGATAATCGCTCACTTCCTTGCCCTTGGGTGGCGGCAGGACACCCTCATAAACCAGACCATCGTCTTTCAGTTGCTCGATCAGCGCCGTGACACGGCCGGAACGGTGCAACTCCAGTTCGGAGAAAAACACTTCGAATTCAATCCCCATGGCCGCCAGATCCTGACGAATCATCGCCATATTGACTGCAACAGCTGCCTGACCGATCGCCTGACGTCGCGCATCGTCTGCCAGCGCCTGCCATTGTTCGAACGACTGCTGCTGTAACAGTTCCCGCGCGATATCGATGACATATTCACCCGGATAGGCCGAGGCGGGAAAGTTAATCTCCACCCCCTGTAACTGCTGCATGCGCAACCAGACCGAATCCGCCAGCACACCGATCTGTGCGCCGGCATCATTGATATAATATTCGCGCGTGACCTCATGCCCTGCAGCATGCAATACCGAGGCCAACACATCGCCAACGACAGCGCCGCGACCATGGCCAACATGCATCGGACCGGTCGGGTTGGCGGAAACGAATTCCAGACAGATGCGTTCGCCATGCTGTCGGTGTTGCCGACCATACGCTTCGCCCTGGGCAAGAATTTTCTCAATAATCCCCGCCTCACTGGCTTTCTTCAGATGAATGTTGATAAAGCCGGGGCCGGCGATTTCGGCCGATTCAACCGCATCCGGCCACTGTACCGTGCGCAGGATCGAAGCCGCAATCTGTTGTGGCGGCTGTTGCAGGACGCGAGCCAGCGCCATGGCGATATTGGCCGCATAATCGCCATGTTGCCTGATTTTCGGACGTGTCAGCCGGATTGGTGGCAGTGCCTGCCCGTTTTCCACCAACTGTTCCACTGCATGCTGCAGTGCTGATTCCAGTGCCTCTTTCACACGACCTCCACAAACCAAAGTGGCCGCATCCTAGGAGCCAGCCGGACTTAGGGCAATGCGGCGCTGGAATAGAACGACTCAGTGCTGACAACCCGGACAATAACAACTGCTGCGCCCCTGCTGCACGATGCGCCGGATCGTGCGTCCGCACCGGAAACAGGCTTGCCCCTGTCGACCATAAACATGGAAGTCGTGCGCAAAATAACCACTGCTGCCGTCAATATGGATAAAATCGCGAATACTGCTACCACCTGCGGCAATCGCTTCCTGCAATACAGTTTTGATATTCGCGCATAATGCGGCGATGCGCGGATAAGCAATGCGATTACTGGCTCTGGCCGGATGAATGCCGCTGCGAAACAGCGATTCAGCCGCATAAATATTACCCACGCCGACCACCACCGATGCATCCATCACCACATGTTTAATCGGTGCCCGGCGCGAATGGCAACAGGCAAACAGATAATCGGCATCGAATGAGGCCTGCAACGGTTCAGGCCCCAGACGACGCAGCCAGGCATGCTGCTCCAGCCCCTGTCTGTCGCTCAGGCCCAGGTAGCCAAAGCGACGGGCATCGCAATAGCGCAGGCTGCAGCCATTACTCCAGTCCAGCCGCACATGTTCGTGCGACCGGGGCGGATGTGTCATGCCGCCAATATGAAAGTGCCCGCTCATACCCAGGTGCCATAGCAACACCTGCCCGTCATCGAAACGGAACAGCAGATACTTGGAACGCCGCTGCAAATCGACCAGTTGTCGTCCGATCAGCGTCGTCAACGCAGGATAGGGATAACGCAACGATTTTTCACCCGTGTACACCACACTCAACCGCTGTCCGCGGATATGCGGCAAAAGCCCCCGGCGTATCACTTCAACTTCGGGTAATTCCGGCATATATCTCCTTCAACGATGCTGTCGCTTGCGACATCCACCACGGCTAACCATAATCGGCATATGATTGAACAAGCGGAGCCTAACGCCGAGTTGTCACTGGATACACGGGAATTTCCCATTCTGGCCATGCTCTTCCCCGATGAACTGCAGTATCTTGCCAGCGAGGCCCGGAGCATGGAATGTGTGGCCGGCGTGGACACCATTCTGGAAGGCCAGCAGCCCAAAGACCTGTATCTGGTCAGGCATGGCCTGCTGAAAGTCAACAAACGTCATGGCGACCGCATCATCGAGGTAGGCACGATCACGCCCGGCGAGGTGTTCGGTGAAGCATCCATTCTGTATCAGGCGCCGGCAGGCGCTGGTGTACGCACCATTGAACCCACTACCCTGTACGCCATTCCCGGCACGGTCATTGGCCATATTCTTGGTTCCAATGAACGTTTCTTTCGCGCACTGAAGCAACTGGCAGAGCGCCGTTCAGCGGCCAGTGCGCTGGCCGTCAATCCGCTATTTGCCGTGCTACCGCAGGCCGTACGCGAGGTCATCCTGTATAACAGCCGGGTTATTTCACTGGAACCAGGAGAACAGCTGTTTCATCAGGGCGATGAAGATCGCGGCCTGATGTATCTGGTGCTTGGCGGAGAAGCGGAAATATCCATTCCCCACCCGGCCGATCCTGAACGACGACTGGTTTTTGCCAAAGCTGTATCCGGCGATGAAATCGGGGAAATGGCCATACTCTGTAACAATCCGCATGCCGCCACGGTTACCGCCGTAACGCCACTGCGCCTGATGACCATCAAAACAGAGAGCATTATCGCCTGGCAACAGCGTTATCCCGATTTCAAATATGAGCTGTATGCCTGTGTACAGCGCAAATTGCTGCATTCCATGCAGGCATTAACGCCAATTGTCGGTGAGGAGAAGGCTCGCAGCCAGACCATTGACCAGTTGCCACCCATTGCCTGAAAAACACACGCCTGTCAGTGGCGAACCCACCATACAATCAGCCAGCCAGCAGCCACGGCCATAATCCCGAACACACGCAGGGAAGCGGGCGGCAGCTGGGGCAAACGACGCATCATCTCGATCATCTGTGCGGGAAATAGCGTATACATCGCCCCTTCAAGCACCAGCACCAGACCAAGCGCAGCCCATAAATCGGACATCACGCCACCCTATTTCGATTGTTCGAAAAAGTGGAAAAACTCCGATTCAGGCGAAATAATCAACCGCGTATCCTTGCCCACCGAAGTGCGATAGGCCTCCAGCGAGCGCAGGAAGGCGTAAAATTCCGGATCCTTCTTGTGTGCTGCAGCATAGACGAACGTTGCTTCAGCATCAGCCTGACCGCGGATGATCTGCGCCTTCTTGTAAGCGTCCGCCAGAATGAACTTACGCTGCTTTTCCGCAGCGGCACGGATTTCCTTGGCTGCTTCCTCACCCTCGGAACGATACTCCTTGGCAATACGCTGACGTTCGGCTTTCATGCGCTGATACACGGCTTCCGAATTCTCCGCCGGCAAGTCGGCACGTTTGATACGCACATCTTCTATATGGATGCCCAGATCAACCACATCCTTTTCCGCCCGATCGCGGATCGATAGCATCAGCTCGATACGCAGGTTTTCCTCTTCGCCACCGGACACAATCTCATGAAAGGTATGCTGGCCCAGCACTTCACGCACCTTGCCGCGCACCACGTCATCCATACGGGCGGCCACACCGCTCTGCGTGCGCGCCACCTGATACACTTTCAGCGGATCGATAATTTTCCAGCGTGTATAATTATCAACCAGAATCGTCTTTTTGTCCTTGGTGATCACTTCATTTACCGGCGCATCGCTTTCCAGCAGACGACGATCAAAGCGGCTGACCGACTGCCATGGCATCTTGAAATGCAACCCAGCTTCCTTGACCACAGTTTGCGGATTACCGAATTGCAAAACCAGCACCTGTTCACGCTGATCGACAATAAAGGCACTGCTGCTGATCAGAAACACCAACGCGGCAGCGGCAATCAGGGACATTGTTTGTTTTGGCGTCATTACTTCACCTCCACCTTATTCATTCGGTCCAGCGGCAAATAGGGCAAAACACGATCTGCCACGCTGCGATCCACAATGACTTTTTCCATATCCGCCAACACAACTGCCATGGCATCCAGATACAAACGCTTGCGAGTCACTTCAGGAGCCTTGCGATAGGCGGCAAGGGTATCCGTGAAACGCTGCGCTTCACCCTTGGCGCGTTCGACCACTTCCCTGCGATAGCCCTCGGCATCGAGAACCATCTTTTTCCCTTCACCACGGGCTTTCGGAATGATGTCATTAGCATAGGCCTCAGCCTCATTCTTGGCGCGTTCCTTGTCTTCACGCGCCGATGCCACATCCTTGAATTCCTTGATCACACGCTCCGGCGGCTGTACATCCTGCAGTTTCACCGTGGTCACCGAAATGCCGGCCCTATAGCCATCCAGTACGCTCTGGATCAACTTTTCCGTTTCCACTTCAACTTCCGCCTTGCGCGAGGTCAGCACATCATCAATCAGCGTACGACCAATGACTTCGCGGATGGCTGATTCGGCGGCATCACGCACAGTTTTCATCGGCATATCAATATTGAACAGATAATCCTCAGGGCTCTTGATCTTGTACTGCACAATGAAAGAGATATCGACGATATTCTCATCCTTGGTCAGCATCAGCGATTCATCTGTCCGCTTGCGGATGGAACCATCGGCAAAGCGGCGCAGGCCGATTTCCAGACGCTGGACACGCGTAACCGGAATCTTTTCAACCGTTTCGATCGGATAAGGGAAGTGCCAGTTCAGGCCGGGGCCCTTCGTCGCCGCATGCGCGCCAAAACGCAACACCACGGCTTCTTCATCGGCTGCGACCATATAGAATCCGGAAGCCACCCATACCAGAAAAGCAATACCCAGCGCGCCGCCGATAACACCCTTGCTCAGGCCCGGCGTACCGTCCCCGGATCCGCCTGAACCGCCAAACAGGCCAGAAAAACGTTCCTGCAGGCGGCGGATCACCTCATCAAGATCCGGTGGTGTCTGGCCACCGCCAGATCCCTGTCGTTTCCCCCAGGGATTGTTGGGCTGATTTGGATCGCTCCAGGGCATATGTCATACCTCCGACTACGCAATGAGTCGCGCAGTGTAACAGCTCAAATTTACATTTCATCCTTTGCCATCGCATGGGTAAACAAGGCATGGTATATTTTCGCCATGCCAATTATTTTCCGCTGGATCTTCTCTGCCTGCCTGATGCGCACCTTTACCACGCTGACAGCGTTGCTGGCTGTTTTCGTCATCATTGAGACCTTCGACAAAACCCGTTATCTCAGCGAAACCTTCAGTGTCGGCCTGCTCATCGAATACCTTGCCCTGAAAATTCCTTTTATGGTCGCCGAATTCATGCCTGTTGTCGTGCTTGTGGCAACCAGCGTGTACCTCGTCGAACTCTCACGTCATCAGGAAATTGTTGCCTTGCGTGCTGCGGGGCTCGGTATTAACAAGCTGGTTTCCCCTATTCTCAGCGTGGCCATGCTGGCTGCCCTGATCACCTTTGGCATCAGCCAGTGGGTTGCACCGATTACCAACCACCGCATGAACGATCTTGAACGCGTCCATATCAAACACCAGCTGGCGGATAAAAACAGCATCCAGTGGCTGAAAGACGGACATACTTTTTTCAAACTTACACCCTTATCGAAGCATCAATATGCCGTGGTCGTGCTGCAAACTGATGCCGAGGGACACTGGCTGAAAAAAATCGACAGCAGCAAGGCGTTCTACAAAGATGGCCAGTGGGTTCTGCATCAGGTCTATATCAGCTCGCCGTCTGCCATCGGCCTGAACCTGTCGCATCAGGATTATCTGACCCTGGCTTCCAGAGTCAGTCCGCAAACCGCCCGTCCGCCCGAACCTGATGCCATGGATTTTGGCGCATTGAATCATTATATCGACAGCCTGCGGCAGGCTGGCCTGAAAGCGGAGTCGTATATCTATTCACTGCACAAAAAAATCACCGCACCACTGGCTTGCCTGTTCATGGCTCTGCTGGCCATTGGACTGTGCACCCACATCAGCAACCGCAACAGCTCGGCTTCCTGGGGTGTGATTTCCGCCATTTCACTGGGATTGCTATTTTATGTATTCGGCAATGCCAGCGCCCTGCTGGCCAGCACCAGCCAGTTACCCCCGGCCTATGCGGCCTGGCTGCCAAGCCTCACGTTCGGAGGGTTCTCCGTCTTTCTTCTGCTGCAGCGCGAAGGCATTTAGGGCTATGCGCGTGTCTCCTGGGACTTCGTGACCGACACTTTCAGCAACTGAATAAACCCCTGATGCAGTCGGGTATTCGTGGCAAGTATATCACCCTGATTCAGATCCAGGGATTCGCCTTTCAGGCCCGTAGCCATACCACCGGCCTCCTGCACCAGCAAATAACCGGCTGCAATATCCCATGAGCACAAACCCGCTTCCCAATAGGCATCCAGACGTCCTGCGGCGACATAGGCCAGATCAAGTGCTGCCGAGCCCCCTCGCCTGTAGGAGTCGCAGTGACGCATACAGGCATCCATGCGCTGTTGGAAGACATCAATCTGTTCCTTACGGTAAGATGGCAAGCCGGACGCAAACAAGGCATGGTCGATCTGCTCGGTATTGGTAACGCGCAAACGCTGACGATTCAAAAACGCGCCACCGCCATTTTTGGCTTCAAAAGTTTCATTGCGTAACGGATCGTGAATCACGGCAAGCAATGGCTTGCCATGTTTCCATGCCGCAATGGAAACGGCAAAATGCGGATAGCCATGAATAAAATTCATCGTACCATCCAGTGGATCGATATACCACTGAATATCGGCAGCGGGATTTAGCTGCTCCGCCATCTCTTCGGCAACAATGCCATGGTTAGGATAATGACGCTGAATCTCGCGCACGATTACGGCTTCCGCCCGTTGATCGACTTCGGTCACAAAATCCCGTTTCGTTTTCTGATGAATTTTTACATGATCCCGTTCATCAAAAGCGCGGGCAATCAAATCACCCGCTTTGCGGGCAGCCCGAACGGCAACGTACAACACATGCGTCTCCTGAAATGCTAAAGTCAGGCGCTCAGCATGATCACTGAACACATGCGCATGCTAGCATGCTGTTTGAGCATCGTCGTCTGTCGGTTTACCGATCGCCGGAGCGCGCGATTTCAGCAGAACTGCTTGCGCTTCTTTTTGCACTGTATACTGTTGCATAGAAAGCATGAGAAGCATTCTGAAGAACTATATTGTGCAATATTGGCTGGTCCGCCGCAAACGCCCGCATGATCAGTCCATGATTCTCACCCAGGTCCAACAGGCATGGGCACGCATTGTCTTCGGTATCGCCGGCACATGTTACCTCTATATCCATGCACCGTTATTTGACCGTTTTATTGATTATTTTCTGCCACTGAGTGCCCTCTATTTTCTTTATAATCTAGCCATCATCCCCCGAATCAGGCACCAGCCACTCTCCGCTTTTCGCACCCTGTTCGGACCGGCATTTGATATTCTGGTTGTCGGCTTCGGCATGTTTATCGATGGCGGCCATAGCAGCGGCATCTATTTCATGCTGCTGATCATCATTTTCGGCAATGCTTTCCGTTACGGCAATGCTCTTCTGTTATACTCCCAGTTCCTCAGCACCATCGGCCTGATTCTGGTCAGTATCGCCACACTGGGCATCCTGCAACAAGGCATCGACCTGACACTGCTGTTCTGGCAATTGATCGGCCTTATCGTCATTCCCCTGTATATCTACCTCGTAGGCGAAAAAGCCGAAAAAGCTTTTCTCGGCCAGCGTGAGGCTGAAGAAACCTCACTACGACTGCTGGATCAGGGACCATTGCCCGTCTTCACCTTTGATCTGGATGAACAGCAGGAGCCACGCGTGCTCTATGCCAATGAAACCATCAATCAGATTCTGCACGATGAATTCACCAGCCTGATCGGTGAAAAGCCTGACGTACTGTGCCTGCCTGAAGACAGCGAGGAAATGAACCGCTTCTGCAAGCAAACCCTGCTAAGTCTGCGCAGACAACCCAATGTGCTGTATATACGCGGCCGTTCTCCCGACGACGACAACCCCTTGCGCCTGATGTGCACAGCCACCTATATCCACTGGCACAATCGCAATATCGGCGTCTGCTTCATCCATGATGTCACCGAGCGTGAATCGCTGCGCCAGGAATACGAACACACCCACCGACAGGGCTATATGTCCACGCTGGTTGCCGGCATCGTGCACGATTTCCGTAATGTACTCACCTCCATCATCGGTCATGCCGAGGTCATGCAAATGGAAATAGCGGACAAGCATATCCGGGAACAACTGGAAACCATTATCGAGGCAGGCGAACGCGGATCAGCCATGGTGACACATCTGCTGACACTGGGCAAAAGTGCATCGAACGTCAGCGATACCATGATTGGTGACGATCATCGCCAGATACTGGAACGTATCATCGGCATTGCACGCCTGCAATTGCCGGCACACATCAAATTAAAATATGCTATCGACACACACCTGCCCACGGTCGCCATCAACCTGGTGGAAATCGAACAATTGTTGCTGAATCTGATCAACAATGCCGCCCAATCCATTGTCCACAACGGACAAATAAATGTTGCCATCAAACGCGAATTCGATGCCCAGCAACAGGAGGAATTACTCATTCAGGTACAGGATAATGGTTCCGGTATTGCCGAAGAAGATCTGGACAAAGTGACCAAACCTTTCTGGACATCAAGAGAAAAAGAAGGCGGTACCGGGCTGGGACTGGCCATGGTACAACGCATTGTACGTATACATAACGGCACGTTGCATATCGCCTCCAAACCGGGACAGGGCACGACCGTCAGCATCCGTTTACCATCCCGTATCCGACCATCATCCGGCGGGAAGGCTGCAGTCTCGCGCGCACCTGCCATCATGCAAACAGGCAAATCCTGCCATATTCTGTTGGTAGATGATGCCCCCGATGTGCTGAATATCCATGCGGCCCTGCTGCGAAAAATAGGCCACAGAATCACAACCGCACAAAACGGCAAGGAAGCCCTGCAAAAGGTTGAGGATGCTGCTGATGCCTTCGATATGATCATTACCGATTACCGCATGCCGGAAATGGACGGTCTGGAACTGATTATCGAACTACGTCATCACCAGATCAATATACCGATCATGATGGTCACCGCCTATGGTGAAGATGAGCGTTTACAGCAGGTGCATCGCCATCATGTCACCATTCTCAGGAAACCAATCAACCTGCGCGACCTGAACGAACATATCATTCAGGCTCTCCAGCCAGACCAATCAACTCCGTCGCACGAAAATCCGCATACACAGCATCCGTAAAAAATAGTCCCTGCGCCGGCGCTGTTGCAGCACCCTGTCTGCGATCTCCCTGCTCCAGCAAGCATGCAAAACCCTGTACGCTGTTCTTCTCCAGACCAACCTCGACAAGATTGCCGACAAGATTACGTACCATATGGTAAAGGAATGCATCGGCACGCACATGAATGCGAATACAGTCATCCTGCCGCTCGATCGTAATCTCACGCACATGCCGCACCGGACTGTGTGCCTGACAACCGCTGGCCCGCAAGGCACTGAAGTCACGCTTGCCGATCGTCAATCGGGCTGCCGCACGCATGGCCGCCAGATTCAGTGGCCGTGGCATCCACCAGTGACGCCAGCGTTGCAAAGCCGATAGCGTGGAGCGATTCCATATCTGATAGCAATAGGCTCGCTCCAGACAATCAAAACGGGCATGAAAATCATCAGCAACGCCACGCACACCGATAACGCGCACCGTTTCTGGCAAATGTGCATTGACACCATGCAGATACGCGCGTGGCGCACGCTGCCAGCGATGCGCTGCCACGTTCGCATGCACCAGCATGGCGCTGGCATGTACACCGGCATCGGTTCGGCCGGCCGCCACAAGCTGTAACTGCTCCGGGCTGCGACCATCCACGGCCTGCAATGCATCCTCCAGCGTCTGTTGTACGGAGGGCGCATTATTTTGTCGTTGCCAGCCACTGAAATTATGGCCGTCGAACTCCAGTACCATGACGATACGGCAGCTCATACGGACCATGCCCACAATAGGGTCGCTGTTGCCAGTACACACCAGCACATCGTTTCTGTAGCTGAAAAGGGGGACAGGCGCATACCGGCAGCGGGCTGTTCGCCCCAACGTAGCCAGAGCATCTCGGCATGACGTTCTCCCAATCGCACGGCCTGACGCACCAGCGCTTCAAGCAACATGGGAAAGTGTCGCCAGCGACCGGAACGGTTATGCCATTGTGCTTTCATCAGCAGCAGATACTGCCCCAGACTCTGGCGCAGGGGCATCACCATCAGAATATAGGGATACAGACGTCGACCGGCCAAAGGCATACGTGCAGCCAACAGCAACCAGTCTTGCTGAGACCATAATTTGCTAATCGCCATACCGGCCAGAAAAAACATCAGTAAATGCAGGCTCATATTGATCCCCTGCTGCAGGCCTTCACGCGTAATATGCAGCATGGACAGGGAAAACAGAATATCACCGGGTGTAAACAATGCATGGATCAGCAAAATGGGCAACAGCAACCATTTGAGCAGCCTCAACATGCGCCACAGTGCATGAGCATGGCCGTCACGCATTCGAATCAGTACAACCAGCAGTGCACTAAGCAAGGCCATATGGAACAGATCCAGCGCCTGAAAACACAACAGCAGTAGGGCTGCGACAAAATACAGGCGACAAAGATGACTGCACATCAGTGGAAAACGAGACTCAGCCGAAATCAGCTCTGCAGGTCATCGTCATCCTTTTCGAGCTGATCAAGAAGTCGATCCAGTTTACGCACATGATCCGCATCCGGCTGTTCCTGCCGACTTTCCACCGGAGGATGTTCTTCCTGCTGTTCTTCCTGCTGTTCCTCAAGCCCGTCAAGGTCGAAATTCAGTGCCTCATCCTCGGCAACGAGGCCGGATTCACGCGGCAGATGCGATCCCACGCTGACCTCTCCCAGATCAAAACCGGAAATATCGAATGCCAGTTCCTCCCCTTCCGTTGCCGGCGTCTCTGTTACAACATCCGGGGCGTCTGTATTATCCGCTGTATCCACCAAGGCAGAATCTGGCATCTCTTCATTCAGCATGGCCACATCATCCACCGACTGCAACAGCTCTTCTGCTTCATCCGCCAGATCGCCTGTCATGGCACTGCTCTCATCCGTATCGGCAACATCTTCCGGCACATCATGCTGCAGCAGACCCGTACCTTTATCCCCTGCTGCTGCATCCCCGCTTGCCATGGCGGGCAAAACATCATCCAGCCCCATCTCCCGCAGGCCCGCGAGAAAACGTTCCCTCTCACCTTCCGAAATCGCTTGCATGGAAGCTGCAATGCTGCGTTTCAATTCTTCTTCCCGGGCAAAAAAGCTGAGAATCAGAATCTTTTTGATATGTGCATCCACGCGATGCGGATCAGCCTGCAAGGCCAGCTCAACCATTTTCATGGCTTCATCTTCCATGCCATAGCGCAAATAAACATCGGCATCGGCGAGATGATCGATATTGGCATTGGACACATCAGCAACGACTGGTGAAGCCGTTGTTTCTTTATTCGGCTGCGGAAGTGGTGCTTTGTCCGCTTTCGTTCCAGAAGGCTCCGTATGCGGCGTGGCAACGGCTTCTTCCGCTTCGGATACCGTTTCGCTGCTGGCTGGCGCAACTGATGATAGCACCTCCTCAGGCACGGCTTCCACCTTGTCTGCAAATGCTTCTGCTTCACTGACCGGCGACACAGCCATCGTATCACCTGCTACCGGCTTACGACGTAACACAATCAACAGCGCCAGCAACAGGATCACGATTAGCACGGCCATACCCAGCAATATCCACTGCGTCATTTCAGCATCCCGTTTTTTCTCTTCCTGCAGCATGGCCAGTTGCAATTGCATCTGCTTAAGCTGCAACTCCAGACCCTTTAATTGACGATCGATCTCCTGCGCAGCCGGTGTAGCTGCTGTTTTTTCAACGGCAATATCACCCTGAGGTGCGACAGGCTCAACCTGTGCCTGCTCTGTCGATGCTGCCAGCGACTGTGATACCGGATGCTCCTGGTCTTCTTTCAATGGTGCCGATGCAGGTATCACAGACGCAGATGCACCATCTGCCGCTGTGGCCAGCGACGCATCCGCGTCCTCTTCTTCTGCTTTTCGGTCAGCGGCAGCAACCGTTGTTGCCGTTTGATGCTCTGCCTCAGCCTTCTCGCCCACACGGATGCGGGGGCTGTAGCGCGTTTCCTGCGCCCGCTTTTCCGCTGCATAGCGTGGCTTTTTGATTAATTCCCGCCAGCGACTCATATGTCGGCGAAAAATACGACTGGCTTCCGCCGGTGCATGTTTCTCGATTTCGGCACGCGTCGGCACTTTCAGCATGGCGCCTTTTTTCAACAGGTTGAAGTTGCCGGCATTGAATTTATCCGGGTTTTTTTCATACAGCGCCACAACAATTTGCGCCATGGTATAACGATCATCAATTTTCAGACGCTGGGCAACCGTCGATAACATATCACCACGCACAATCGGCCCGTAAACCGATGTCCGCGCCCAGCCATCAAACGGTTCAAATGGCTTGCTTTTCTGCTGCTCCGGCTTCTTCGGCCTGGCTTCCGTTGCCGGCTGCAACACGACCGGCAGCACTTCAGGGCCTTTTGCCCTGACCGTCGCAACAGGCGCCTGTCTGGCTACAGCCGCTGGCTGCACCGCCTTGGGAAGCTCCAGAAACACAGGGAATTTCTTGAACTGGGTAAAACGTTCGTAACTGAGTTTGACCACCAGATTAAAGAATGGCACCCGTACAGGCCTGACTGAGGAAAGTTCCAGCACATGACTGCCATCGGATTTGCGGATAATTTGAATGGTTGCCACGAAAGGCTCCCGATAGATTTCCAGAATCCGGTAATCGGAGAACCCGGCAATCGCAGCATGCACCTTGTCCATACTCTCGTCTTCTGCCAGATGCACCTCGACCTGTGCAAAAAACGGTTCACCAAGATGACTGGCAACTTCGATTTTTCCAAGGGAAACAGCAGATGCGTTACCGGTCAGGCAACACCAGACCAGCAGGCTCATCATCCAACGAATCGGTATCCGATGCATGAACCCTTCTACCCCTCCAACATCACATTACATTAATGGATCAGCATTTCCGCAATCTGCACGGCATTTAGCGCTGCACCTTTACGGACATTATCAGCGACCACCCATAACTGCAATGAATTCGGCAAGGATGCATCATCCCGAATGCGCCCTACCCACACCGGATCGGAACCGGCAGCCTCGCTGGGCATCGGGTAGTCCTCGCTGGCGGGATCATCGACAACGCAAATACCCTCGCTTTCGGCCAAAATCTCTCGCGCACGCTCAGCCGGCAGAGCCCCTTCGAATGTTACATTCACGGACTCGGAATGACCGTAGAATACCGGTACGCGCACCGTCGTCGCCGTTACGGCAATGGACGGATCAAGAATCTTGCGCGTTTCATCCATCATCTTGCGCTCTTCCTTGGTGTAACCATCCTCAAGGAATACGTCGATATGCGGAATCACATTAAATGCAATGCGAGCTGGAAATACCTGCTGTTCGGCCTCACGCGCATTAAGCAACTGGCCGGTTTGCCGTGCCAGCTCTTCCATACCCTTTCCTCCGGCACCGGATACGGCCTGATAGGTCGATACGACCACACGGCGAATCGGAACAGCATCATGCAATGGCTTCAATGCCACAACCAACTGAATCGTCGAACAATTGGGATTGGCAATAATGCGATTGTGTCGCGCCATTTCCAGCGCCTCGGGGTTCACTTCCGGCACGATCAGTGCAATATCGGGTTCCATACGCCAGGCACTGGAATTATCAACCACATAGCAACCGGCTTCGGCAAAACGCGACGCATGCGCCAATGAGGTGCCACCACCGGCTGAGAACAGCGCGATATCGACACCGGCCGGATCAAAATGCTCCAGATCCTGCACCGTATAATCCTTGTCATTGAAGGTAACCGTCGAGCCTGCACTGCGGCTGGAGGCCAGCGCTACAATCTCGGCAACGGGGAACTGTCGCTCCTCCAGGATTTCCAGCATCGTCTGGCCCACAGCACCCGTCGCGCCAACAACAGCCACACGATAAGCATCCTTTTCCGGTAAAAAGCGCTCGTTCATCAGCTCTCCCCCAGTGCCTTCAGGCGCTTCACCACCGCATCGCCCATACCACTGCAGGATACAGCCATCTCACCGTTGAATGCCAGGTCCACGGTACGCACGCCGTCATCCAGCGTCTGATCCACGGCCTGCTCAATCTTCTGCGCCAGATCTTCGCGACCCAGCGAATAACGCATCATCATGGCCAGTGACAAAATCGTGGCCAGCGGATTAGCCTTGTCCTGACCGGCGATATCCGGCGCCGAACCATGGATCGGTTCATACATCGCATGCTGCTCGCCAATTGATGCCGACGGCAGCATGCCGATCGATCCGGTCAGCATGGAGGCTTCATCGGACAGAATATCACCGAACAGGTTGCCAGTGACAATCACATCGAACTGCTTCGGATGACGAATCAGCTGCATGGCCGCATTGTCGACATACATATGCGATAGCTCCACATCAGCAAATTCCTGTTCATGCACTTCGCATACAACGCTGCGCCACAATTCGGAAACCTCCAGCACATTGGCCTTTTCCACGCTGCAGACGCGATTATTGCGCAGGCGTGCTGCCGCAAACGCCTTGCGAGCAATGCGACGGATTTCGCTTTCACGATAGGCCATCGTATTAAAGCCGCGACGCTCGCCATCGTCCTCGGCAATACCGCGCGGCTGGCCGAAATAGATGCCGGACACCAGTTCACGTACGACAAGAATATCGACGCCATCAATCACTTCCGGTTT
The DNA here is from genome assembly GCA_964613235.1 of uncultured Zetaproteobacteria bacterium. Lineage (GTDB taxonomy): Bacteria > Pseudomonadota > Zetaproteobacteria > Mariprofundales > Mariprofundaceae > J005. Next base: position 15,872 of record CAZTGM010000017.1, read on the forward strand.
CAGCGTGGACGCATCGAGTAACTGCTTCTGCACTTTCGCCGGCCGGTAATTGGCGAACAGACCAAGGTCCTCGCGAATGCGCAACAGCCCGGCCTCCGGTCGCAACGGCTTGTCCAGTGCTTCCCATTGCGGACCACCGACAGCGCCCAGCAATACGGCATCGCTGGCCTTGGCCAGTTGCTGCGTGGCTACGGGATACGGATCACCGGCACCGTCATAACCCGCCCCGCCAATCAGGCCTTCTTCCCACTCAGCGTTCAGGGCAAAATGCGTATTGAGCACATCCAGCACCTTCAGCGTCTCGCGCACGATTTCAGGGCCGATGCCGTCACCCGGCAATACAGCAATGTTCACACTCATGATTACTCCTTCTTTCCGACCGCTGTTTTCACAGCCGACAGAAAATCGTCCACATCCTTGAATTCGCGATATACCGAAGCGAAACGCACATAGGCCACACCATCCAGGCAGCGCAACTGCTCCATGACAAACTCGCCGATCATTGTCGCCGGCACCTCGCCTTCGCCCAGCTCACGCACAGAACGCAGCACTTCATTCACGCCTTGCTCCAGTTGCTCGGCCGATACCGGCCGCTTTTCCAGTGCCTTCTGCATGCCGCGATGAATCTTGCCGATATCGAATGCCTGCCGTGTGCCATCTTTCTTGACCACCAGCGGTAGCCGCAACACAGCCCGCTCGAATGTCGAGAACCGCTTGCCACACGACTCGCATTCGCGCCGGCGACGTACGGCTGCGCCATCCTCGACAACGCGCGAATCGATGACCCGCGTATCATCATGGCTGCAAAAGGGGCAATGCATTGTCAGTTTTCGTAAATGGGGAAACGACCGGTCAGCTTGCGCACTTCTTCCAGCACGGTGTCATGCACGCCCTGGTCTTCCGGTGCCTGCAACACGCGCAGAATCAGTTCGCCGATCAGACGGGATTCGGCTTCTTTCATGCCGCGCGAGGTAATCACCGACGTACCGATGCGAATACCGCTGGTCACAAACGGCGATTCCGGATCAAACGGAATTGTATTCTTGTTCACCGTAATACCGGCAGCTTCCAGTGCTGCTTCCGCCACCTTGCCGGTCAGCCCCTGCGGGCGCAGGTCGACACGGAACATGTGGCAATCGGTACCACCGGACACAATGCGCAGGCCACCTTCACTCAGCGTATCCGCCAGAGCGCGCGCATTGGCCACCACCTGTTTCTGATCCTCCCGATAGGCATCGCTCAAGGCTTCGCCGAAAGCCACAGCCTTGGCTGCAATGACATGCATCAGGGGACCACCCTGAATGCCCGGGAAAATACGCGAATTCAGTTTCTTCGCCAATTCGTCATCATCAGTCAGAATCATGCCGCCACGCGGACCGCGCAATGTCTTGTGCGTCGTCGTCGTAATCACATGTGCATGGCCGACCGGACTCGGATACACACCGGCAGCGATCAGCCCGGCATAATGCGCCATATCCACCATCAGCAAGGCGCCGACAGAATCAGCTATCTGGCGCATGCGTGCAAAATCGATCTGGCGCTCATAGGCGGACGCGCCGCCGATAATCATTTTCGGCCGGTGAACCTCAGCCATCTTCTGCATAACATCATAATCGATGCGCTCGTCATCCTCACGCACACCATATGCCACAACATTATACAAACGACCGGAGAAATTGACCGGGCTGCCATGCGTCAGATGCCCGCCATGCGACAGGTCCATACCCATGATCGTATCACCGGGCTTGAGTACAGCCATATAGACGGCCATATTGGCCTGCGAACCGGAATGCGGCTGCACATTGACATGCTTGACACCGAAAATCTGCCGCGCGCGCTCCTGCGCCAACACCTCCACCTTGTCCACATGCTCACAACCACCATAATACCGGCGGCCCGGATAACCCTCGGCATATTTGTTCGTCATCACCGAGCCCTGCGCTTCCATGACCGCGCGCGAGACAATGTTTTCGCTGGCAATCAGTTCCAGCGTATGTTGCTGACGCCCCAACTCCGCTGCAATGGCCTCCTGTACGGATGCATCGGCCAGCGGTGCATTAAAAAACTGATTGCGATCAGACATAAATCAACTCCTGTAATCATCGGCCAGCGCGATGCGCTGATCTGTGCGCTGCGCATTATGGCGAATACGGCCGCTGCCGTCATCCGCTTGTTACAATGTCCGTAAAAACTTCGATCATGAAAAAGGGAGGCCTGAAGCCTCCCTTTGAATCGAACCGGGCACCGCTTCCTAGAAACGACGCTCGCGAATACGTGCAGCCTTGCCGCGCAGCGCACGCAGATAGTACAGCTTGGCACGACGAACACGTCCGTGACGTACCACGGTAATGCTTTCCAGCATCGGCGAATGTAGCGGAAAAACGCGCTCCACGCCAACACCATTGGAAATTTTGCGCACCGTAAAGCTGCTTGAAATGCCGTTGTTATGACGGGCAATCACCACACCTTCAAATGCCTGCAGACGCTCACGACGCTCCAGGCCTTTCTTCGTTTCCTTATAATCGACAACCCTGACGTTTACACGAACGGTATCGCCTTCACGAAAAGACGGGATATCGTCACGCAACTGATCCCGGGTTACATCATCCAACGCACGCATGCCTATGCCTCCAAACTCTATCCTCTGCCGGTAAACAGCCTGTCCAGATATATGGCCAGCGCCGCCCTTACAGAAAGGTGGCGAACCATACCGTCCCCTTTTATCGGTGACAACCATCCATTTGGCTTCGGTAATGCAGCCGTATCCAGCCCCGACCCGGTGCCAAAAACAATGAGATGCCGACCCGGTAAATGGCGCAATGCCTCCACCCCGGTCGCGATCTCATCAGGCGGACTGGCGGATGTGTACCAAACCTGATAATCCTCAGCCACATCCTGCAATGCATATATCGGTCGCACCGCCTGCAACACTTCTGCCCGTGCCGGATTGCGTTTCGCGCCTGCACCATGCAGCCAGTAACCCTGTATATCCGCCACCAGCCGGTGCATGCCATCTGCCGGGTGCACCAGATACACCGGCGCCACACCATAAAAAGCGCAGCTGCGCGCAAAATCATGGATATCGATGGTCGTCACGGCTGTCGTCGTACTTTCGCCCTGCCGATTAAGCACCGGCGCATGTACCAGTGCCACGGCAATATCCGACATTACGGGTAAATTATTCATTCCTGCTCCGACCGGCTACCGACTTCCTTCAGATACGTCGACCTGTGCGGATACTTTCACACTCCGGATTTAACGCAACCGGCGCAAACAGCTGTGTGCAAACAGCTGTGGATTGACGGAATCTTTTTCAGCCCTATGCTGAAATCATCGGAATTGTCAAAGGAGAAAGCCTTGTGTACCGCATCGTCATAATCACCATCTTGTTTACATTTGCTGCCGGCCCGGCCATGGCCAAACTGGTCAGTACTCCCCGCCATATTGCCGGAACCCTGGAATGCACAGTGGTGCCAGACTCAGGCATCAACCTGCTGATCCATTCCACACGTGAAGTGCGCTGCGTTTTCATACCTGCCGATGGCGGTCCCGTTGAACATTACAAGGGTGAAACGGGCATCCGCCTCGGCCTGGACATCAATATCAACAAACAAGCCAAAATTACCTATTCCGTACTGGCTGATCATACCCCGTCGGGCCGTTATCAACTGGCAGGCAAATACAGTGGCGCCGGTGGCGGCATCACCCTTGGCGCATCGGTTGGCGATGCCACACCCATTCGCAAACAGGATCGCAGCATTGCCTTACAGCCAATTCAAACAAAACATCGCGGTGCAGGCGCAGGCGCAGGCTTCACCTATCTCTATCTGGAAGCCGACAAGGAAAGGGAATAAAGAGACTTATGCCGACTTGCGGCGTTTGCGACTGCGCAACAAGGCCTGTTCACGACGCCAGGCTTCGATGGCGGCATGATTTCCGGACAGCAATACATCCGGCACGCGCTTGCCTTCAAAGACCTCCGGTCGCGTATAATGCGGCCAGTCGAGAATGCCTTCTTCGGTGAACGAATCGAGCACGGCCGATTCGGGTGAGCCAAGCACACCGGGCAACAAACGAATAACGCTGTCGAGCACGCATAATGCCGCAGGTTCACCACCGGAGAGTACGTAATCGCCCAGCGAAAGCTGTTCATCGACATCATCACAGATGCGCTCGTCAAAGCCCTCGTAACGGCCGCAGAGCAGGGTCAGATACCCGCGCTCGACATATTCCAGTGCTTTGGCCTGCGTGAAACGTTCGCCGGCAGGTGTGAGCATGACCACATGCGTTTTGTGATCGCGTCTGCGTGCCTCGCGAATGGCGGCCACGACAGGCTCCGGCTTCATCAGCATGCCGGGTCCGCCACCATAAGGCGCATCATCCACCTTGCGGTGTTTATCCTTTGCAAAATCGCGAATCTGAATGCAATCCACCTGCGCCAGTCCTGCGGCAATGGCCCGTTTGGGAATCGAGCAGGCTAACGGAGAATCAAAAAACTCGGGAAAAAGGGTCAGAATCTGGGCGTGAAACATGCATCCATCCCCGGCAACATTGCCACGGTAATATGCCGTCGATCCATATCGACATCGATAATGACCGGTTCAACAAACGGGATCATCCATTCCCCCTGCCGCGCGGCATCCGGCAATGCCTTGACGATCAGCGTATCCTGCGCGCCGTAATCCTCCAGCGCCGTTACCTGCCCCAGCAGTTCACCCTGTTCGTCAGCGACCGTACAGCCGATCAGGTCCTGCCAGAGATACTCATCCTCATCGACAGGCACCGCATCGCGCAGCACGCGAATGGTTTGCCCATGCAGTGCTTCGGCAGCGGAAACGTCATCTATACCTTCGAGCTGCGCCAGAATTCTTTTGCCATGCTGCCAGCAACGCACCACCCGGACTTCACGCAATGACGCATCATCGCCAAGCCACCAACAAGAATACCCGGCGATGCCAATGGCAGGCCGGGTATACGAGTAAATCTGGATCGTACCGTTAAGTCCGTGCGTGCCGGTAATACTACCGAGCTCGAGGAAAGACTCAGGAGGCGTCTTCGCTGGCCTCATCGGTGGATGCCGCTGCGGCTTCTGCCTTTTTGGCTTCTGCACGTGCAGCTTTACGTTCGGCCTTGGCCTGAACATTCGATCCTTCTTCGCTTGCCTTCAACAGACGCGCGACACGGTCGCTGGTCTGGGCACCAAGATCGATCCAATGCTGTGCACGTTCGCGATCGATGTTAATCACTTCTGGATTGGTGCACGGATCGAAATAGCCAAGCTTTTCGATGAATGCGCCGTCACGACGCTTACGCGAATCCAGCACAACAATAGAATAAAAAGGACGCTTCTTGCGGCCGCCTCGCTGCAGGCGAATCACGGTTGCCATATAATCAATACCTCCGGAAATTCAGGCGGCGCACTATAAAGCTGGAAAGGGGATCGGGCAAGCAATCATCGATCACATTTTCGGCATGCCTGGCATGCCTCCCATTCCGCCAAACTTTCCGGCCAGTTGCGCCATCATGCGGCGCCCCTTGGCGCCTTTCATTTTCTTCATCATTTTCTGCATTTGTGCAAATTGTTTGAGCATCTTGTTCAGCTCCTGCACCGAGGTGCCGGAACCGGCGGCAATGCGTCGCTTGCGACTGCCGTTGATAATGCGCGGATACTTGCGCTCCTTCGGCGTCATGGAATAAACCATGGCCTGCATACGCTTGATCGGCTTGTCATCCATCTGCGCCATGGCTTCCTGCGGTAACTTCATGCCCGGCAACATCTTCAGCATGCCGGCCATACCGCCCATGTTCTGCATCTGATCCAGTTGTTCAGCAAAGTCCATGAGATCAAACTCACCCTTCTTGACCTTGCGCGCAACCTTCTCCGCCTTCTCCTGATCGACGGTAGCCTGGATCTTCTCCACCAGCCCGATGACATCGCCCTGACCGAGAATACGACCGGCAAAACGCGACGGATCGAACAACTCAAAAGCATCGATTTTTTCGCCGGTACCGACATAGCGAATCGGTACGCCCGTGCTTCTGGCCACAGACAATGCCGCACCACCTCGCACATCGGCATCGGTTTTGGTCAGAATGCAGCCACTTAAATCCAGTGCCGCATGAAACTGCTCGGCAATGGTCAGCGCCGTCTGACCCGTCATCGAATCCAGCACCAGCAGGCGTTCGGATGCATCCATGGCACGGGCCACGGCACGAATTTCATCCATCAGCGCATCATCGACAACCTGACGTCCGGCCGTATCAAGAATCAGCACATGATGACCGCCCGTGCGCGCCTGATTCAGCGCCGATTTGGCCATGGCCACAGCCGTATCGCCTTCACCTGCGATATACGGCACATCGACCTGTCCTGCCAGCACCTGTAACTGCTCGCGCGCCGCCGGACGCGTGGCATCGACACTGGTCAATGCCACCTTTCGTCCCTGCGATATCAGCAAGCGCGCCAGCTTGCCGGCCGTCGTCGTTTTACCCGCGCCCTGCAGTCCACACAGCAGAATCACCGACGGAATACGTGAAATATCCAGATCCCGTCGCTGGCCACCGAGAACATCCGTCAGTACATCGTGCAGAATTTTGATGATAACCTGGCCCGGTTGCAGGCTTTTAGCCACATCCGCACCCAGCGCACGTTCACGCGTTTCATCTACCAGATGACGCACAACCGGCAATGCCACATCGGCTTCCAGCAGCGCCAGACGCATTTCCCTTAAGGTTGCATCCAGATCCTTTTCCGAAACACGTGCAGCCCCTCTCAGCCGCTCTGCAATACCGCCGAATTTCTCGCTAAGCGACGCGAACATCAGCCAGCCTTCTTCTTGCCGGAATCAGGCGTCACGATATCGAGCAATTCCACCTCGAAAACCAGCGCTGCATTCGGAGCAATCTTGTTGCCCGCCCCTTGTTCGCCATAGGCCAGCGATGCCGGCAGATAGATCTTGTACTTGGAGCCGACTGGCATCAACTGCAGGGCTTCAGTCCAGCCCTTGATGACGCCATTGAGCGGAAACGTCACCGGCTGCCCGCGACTGTAGGAAGAATCGAATTCCGTACCATCAAGCAATGTCCCGCGATAATGAACCTTCACCTGGTCGGTGGCCTTCGGTCTGGGTCCGTCACCCTGCTTGAGCACTTCATACTGCAGGCCGCTCTCGGTCGTCGTCACGCCTTTTTTCTTGGCGTTTTCAGCCAGAAACTTCTCCCCTTCCGCCTTGTTCTTCTCGGCCTGAGCCTTGCGCTCGGCAGCCTGCTTTTCTGCACGCGCCTTGAAGAAGGCCTGCTGCACCTTTGTCGCCTCTTCCTGAGTCAACTGCAACTTGTTGCCGCTCAATCGATCGCGAATACCGGCAGCCAGCGCATCCTGATCGATATCGGCTCCCAGACTTTTGACCGACTGGCCGATATCCATGCCGATGGCATAGCTGAATTTGGCATTTTCACTTGTCAGCGTTCCCTGTTCAGCCTGGGCTGTGCCTGCATCCATCTTCGCATCCGCTTTCTCCTCGCCGCCGCATGCAGTCATCATCGCGGCTACTGCCAGTGCAATCCATACCTTCTTCATAATTACTCCTGTTTGTGTTCCCATCATTCCCATTCGATCGTTGCCGGTGGTTTGCCGGACACGTCATACACAACACGGTTGATGCCATGAACTTCGTTAATAATGCGATTGGACACCTTGGCCAGCAGCGTATGCGGCAATTCAGCCCAGTGCGCGGTCATGAAATCTTCCGTCTGTACGGCGCGCAATGCCACCACCCATTCATAGGTACGGCCATCACCCATCACGCCCACGCTTTTCACTGGCAGAAATACGACAAATGCCTGACTTGTTTTAGTATACCAGCCAGCAGCCCGCAACTCCTCGATAAAAATCGCATCAGCCAGGCGTAAAAGATCGGCGTATTCCCGCTTCACCTCACCCAGAATACGCACACCCAGCCCCGGACCGGGAAACGGATGGCGATAGACCATCTCAGGCGGCAAACCCAGAGCCACGCCCAGTTCGCGCACCTCATCCTTGAACAGATCGCGTAATGGTTCCAGCAACTTCAGATGCAAGGTGTCAGGCAAACCGCCCACATTATGGTGACTCTTGATCGTATGCGCCTTTTTCGTCTTCGAGCCCGCCGATTCGATAACATCGGGGTAAATCGTTCCCTGCGCCAGCCATTTGGCATTGGGCATTTTCTCCGCTTCTTCCTGAAAAATATGCACGAATTCACGACCGATGATCTTGCGCTTGGCCTCGGGATCAGACACACCGGCCAGCGCCTGCATGAAACGATCACAGGCATCAACATGATCGACCTTCACACCCAGATGATCGGCAAATGTGGCCATGACCTGTTCAGCCTCGTTCAGACGCAACAGACCGTTATCCACAAAAATACAGGTTAACTGGTCGCCAATGGCCCGGTGCAGCAATGCCGCCGCCACTGATGAATCCACACCGCCGGACAAACCCAGGATGACTTCCTCATCACCCACCTGCTGACGGATATGTGCCACAGCCTCGTCAATATAGTGCGGCATGGTCCATTCACGGCCGCAACCGCAAATCTCATGCACGAAACGCGACAAAATAGCCTTGCCCTGTCGGGTATGCGTCACTTCCGGATGAAACTGCAAGGCATAGTAGCGACGCTGTTCATCGGCCATACCGGCGATCGGTGTCGAATCATTGGCGCAGATCACATGAAAGCCCTGCGGCAACACAGACACCTTGTCGCCATGACTCATCCATACATCCAGCACGCCACCCTCGCGGTCCTCGATATCGCGAAGCAATGCGCTGTTGCCACTGGTCAGTACTTCTGCATAACCGAATTCACGCACATCACCGATTTCCACCTGCCCACCAAGTTGCACGGCCATCGTCTGCATGCCATAACAAATGCCGAGCACCGGCACGCCCAGTTCGAATACGACAGCCGGCGCTTTCGGTGCCTGTGCTTCACAAACCGACTCAGGCCCGCCGGACAGGATGATACCGGACGGCCGAAAATCGCGAATCGCGGCCTCCTGCATGTCCCAGGGGTGCAGTTCGCAATAGACCTCGGCCTCGCGCACACGGCGGGCAATCAGCTGCGTATACTGTGATCCGAAATCGAGAATCAGAATGCGTTCATTCATAAAAGATTATCCGCCTGCTCAGGTATCGCGCCGGTAATTGGGCGCTTCCTTGGTAATCGTCACATCATGCACATGTGATTCGCGCAGACCTGCACCAGTAATGCGTACAAATTTCGCTCGCTCATGCATCTGCTCAACCGTTGCCGCACCGACATAACCCATGGCCGCACGCAGGCCACCTACCAGCTGATACAGGATGTCGTTCAGCGACCCCTTATAGGCCACCCGCCCTTCAATGCCTTCAGGCACAAGCTTCATCGCTTCTTCCACATCACCCTGGAAATAGCGATCCTTGCTACCCTGCTCCATGGCACCGATTGAACCCATGCCACGGTAAGCCTTGTAGGTGCGACCCTGATAGAGAATCTTTTCGCCGGGGGCCTCATCCGTGCCGGCAAACATCGAGCCAAACATGCACGTGGAAGCGCCAGCGGCCATGGCCTTGGCAAAATCACCGGAGAATTTGATGCCGCCATCGGCAATCACCGGCACGCCCAGTTCCTTGCCTGCCGCCGCACACTGCATGACTGCCGACAACTGCGGCACACCGACACCTGCCACCATGCGCGTGGTACAAATCGAGCCGGGGCCAATGCCTACCTTCACGGCATCCGCACCGGCTTCCACCAGATCGCGTACAGCTTCCGGCGTGGCAATATTACCGCCAATGACCTGAATACGATCGCCATGCTGCTGCTTGATCTCACGCACCTGATCGATCACACCCTGCGAATGCCCATGCGCCGTATCAACAACCACGGCATCCACACCGGCCTCCAGCAAGGCTTCAAAGCGCGCCAGTTCCTTGTCGCCAACACCGATAGCCGCTGCCACGAGCAAACGTCCCAGACCATCACGCACCGCATGAGGGAAGGCCGTCGCCTTTTCGATATCACGTACCGTGACCATGCCTTGCAGACGACCTTCATCATCCACGACCGGCAATTTCTCAATGCGATGCTCGTGAAATAAATCCTTGCAGGTTTCCAGGTCCGTGCCCTGACGTACGGAGACCAGACGATCCAGTGGCGTCATCATATCCGCCACGCGTTTGCCCGGGTCGCGTTCAAAGCGCATGTCGCGATTGGTTACAATACCGCACACGCGTCCGTTTTCATCCAGCACCGGGAAACCGGAAAAACCGTATTCGTTTGCCAGTTGTTTGACCTGCTGCAGCACATCGCCGGGCGAAACCGTCAACGGTTCTTGCACAATACCGGCCTCATAGCGTTTGACACGACGCACTTCCGCAGCCTGACCGGCCGCATCCAGATTCTTGTGAATCACGCCGATGCCGCCTTCCTGCGCCAGTGCAATGGCTGTACCGGACTCGGTAACCGTATCCATGGCTGCAGATACAACCGGGATATTCAGCCGGATATTGCGCGTTAATTGCGATGATGTATTCACCATGCGCGGTACAACCGAACTGGCCTGCGGCACCAGCAATACATCATCAAATGTGAGGCCTTCGGGCAGAGACATAGGGTAAACCTCCTTGCAAGAGGCGCTGAATCCTACGCATAACTTACGATGCATCCAAGCACCGAAACAGCGCTTGAAAACCGCTGCGAATAAAGGGTATATTTTCCATCTGCAATCATGGAGCATCGGTCTGTTGAATCGGATGTCGTGAGGACTGTTTCATGATGATTGTCATTTCACCCGCCAAAAAGCTCGATGAGACTACGCCTGCGCCACTGCGCGAGCACAGTCAACCGGAACTGCTGACGCATAGCGCTAAACTCATCGACGTGCTGCGCGACATGGACAGCCTCCAGCTTGCCGATTTGATGAAGTTAAGCATGAAGCTGGCCGATCTGAACATGCAGCGCTTCCAGCAATGGCATACGCCATTCACGCCAGACAATGCCAAACAGGCCGTGTTCATGTTCCGCGGCGAGACCTACCAGGGCCTGGATGCCGATTCACTGAATGCCGACGACCTGGCATTTGCGCAACAGCACCTGCGCATCCTCTCTGGCCTGTACGGCGTACTCAGGCCGCTGGATCTGATACAGCCCTATCGATTGGAAATGGGCACGCGCCTGGCCAATCCGCGTGGCCGCAACCTGTACGAATTCTGGGGCGATACGATCACGGATGCGCTGAGTCGCGCCAGCAATGAATCCCCCAGGGTATTGGTAAACCTGGCCAGCGCAGAGTATTTCAAGGCCATCAGGCCTGCCGCACTGACAGGTGAAATCATCACGCCGGTGTTCAAAGAATCCAGAGCCGGAGGCTATAAAGTCATCGGCCTGTTCGCCAAGCGCGCCCGCGGCATGATGGCCCGCTTCATCATCCGCAATCGCATCCGCAATGCGGAACAGATCAAGGACTTCAGCGATGGTGATTACCAGTACCGCGAGGATATATCCTCGGCAAATGAATGGGTATTCACACGCTGACACCTACCTCTTCAGGTCACCACACCTGTAAGATCACCGACAAACACGACGACGACCTGTGCAAAGGCATTTCTCCCGCTCCCCGGCCACAAGCGGGCCGGGAGAAGCGCTTCAGCGTATTATAGCGCCTGCAAGCGGGCGATATTCTGCTGCATTTCCCGATAACGTGCCTGCAGGCCGGTCAGTTCCTCACGCACGCCGGCCACAACAGCTTCCGGTGCATTAGCACAGAACTTCGGATTGCCCAGCTTCTTTTCCAGCTTGTCGATATCGCGCTGCAGCCGGGCCATATTCTTCTCCAGTCGCGCAACTTCCTCTGCCACATCGACAAGACCTTTCAACGGCAGGTATACCTTGCAATCGGCCAACGGAGCCACGGCCACCCCTTCCACATCAGCATCGGCAGCCAGCCATTCAACTGACTGCAGGCGTGCCAGGTTCTGCAATAAAGATTGCTGCTTCTGCAGTGCCTGATGTACCGCATCGTCGCAGGCAATCATGGCCGGCACACGCTTGCCGGGTGGCACATTCATTTCACCGCGTATGGAGCGAATGGCAGATACGATATCGATGATACGCCGCATACCCTGCATGACTGCATCATCGCGACCGGACACGCCTGCATACGCCGCAGCGCTCACCAGACGCGCATCCGGCCCGTGCAATTCCTGCCACAGCGTTTCGGTGATAAACGGACAGATCGGATGCAGCAGGCGCAACCAGCCATCCATGGCTGTAAGCATGACGATGCGCGTTTCCTTCTTCGCCGCCTCATCCTCGCCATACAAGGCCACCTTGGCTGCTTCCACATACCAGTCGCAATAGGTGCCCCAGATAAAGTTATACAGTGCCGCCGCCGCTTCATTGAAACGGTATTCCTTCAGTGCCGCCTCCACCTCGCCGGCCGTGGCATCCAGCTCGGCAAGAATCCAGCGGTTCACATCCATGGTCGGCTGCACACCCGCATCCGGCTGCGCATCGCTGCGATTCATGAATACGAAACGTGCTGCATTCCATATCTTGTTCATGAAATTGCGATTGGCCTCGATACGACCCTCGTCCAGTTTGACATCGCGACCGGGCGTAGCCATATGCGTCAGCGTGAAACGCAAGGCATCGGCACCGTACTTGTCAATCATGGCCAGCGGATCAATAACATTGCCCTTGGACTTGGACATCTTCTGCCCCTGCGCATCGCGGATCAGCGCATGGATATAGATATCGCGAAATGGCACCTGACCGGTGAACTTCAGGCCCATCATAATCATGCGCGCCACCCAGAAGAAAATGATATCGAAACCGGTCACCAGTACATCGGTCGGATAAAAACGCTTGAGCTCTTCAGTCTGCTCCGGCCAGCCCAGCGTGGAAAACGGCCACAGACCGGATGAGAACCAGGTATCGAGTACATCTTCGTCCTGCCGGATATGCGTACTGCCACAGCCCTCGCAACGCTCTGGCGACTGTCGCGCTACGGTAATATGGGTGCAATCGTCGCAATACCATGCCGGAATGCGATGTCCCCACCACAATTGTCGCGAAATGCACCAGTCCTGAATATTGCGCATCCATTCGAAATAGGTTTTCTCCCAGAACTGCGGTACAAAACGGATGTCGCCATTCTCCACAGCACGGATCGCAGGCTCAGCCAGCGGTGCAATCTTCACATACCACTGGTCGGTCAAATACGGCTCGATGACCGCATGCGAGCGGTCGCCGCGTCCCACCTTGTGTACATGTTCCTCGACCTTCTCCAGCAAGCCCTCGGCATCCAGGTCGGCGACGATGATTTCACGCGCTTCATAGCGATCCAGCCCACGATATTTTTCGGGAATAACATCCTCATCCACGAGATGCGCGCGCGAGGTGAAAATATTGCGCATCTCCAAATCATGTCGCTGCCCGACCTCGTAATCGTTAAAATCATGCGCCGGCGTAATCTTCACACAACCGGTACCGAATGCCGGATCCACATATTCATCGGCAATCACCGGAATGGTACGCCCCGTCAGTGGCAGAATCAGCTCGCGACCAATCAGCTCGCGATAACGTTCGTCATCCGGATGCACGGCCACAGCTGCATCGCCAAGCATCGTTTCCGGCCGTGTCGTCGCCACGATGACCGATTGTGACGGATCATCGGCGTAAGGGTAGCGGATATGCCAGAAATGACCGGCCTCCTCTTCATGCTGCACTTCCAGATCGGACACGGCCGTTTCCAGCACCGGATCCCAGTTTACCAACCGCTTGCCGCGATAAATCAATCCTTCCTCATAGAGGCGTACAAACACCTCGCGTACGGCCTGCGACAGCCCTTCATCCAGTGTGAAGCGTTCCCGGCTCCAGTCGCATGACGCGCCCAACCGCTTGAGCTGATTGACAATCGTGCCGCCGGATTCCTCTTTCCATTCCCATACGCGATCGAGAAAACGCTCCCGCCCCATATCGCGACGATGCTTGCCTTCCTTGTCCAGCAGGCGCTCGACGACCATCTGCGTGGCGATGCCGGCATGGTCGGTACCCGGCTGCCACAACGTGGCCTTGCCCTTCATACGCTGCCAGCGGATGAGAATATCCTGAATCGTAAACGTAAATGCATGGCCCATATGCAGGCTGCCGGTCACATTCGGCGGCGGAATAACGATGCAATAGGCATCGTCCGCGTCTTCGGCTGGCTGGAATGCATCCGAAGCCAGCCATTGCTCATTGATGGCCGGTTCAACGGACTTGGGATCATAGATTTTGGCTAGCTCGTGCTGGCTCATGGTTTCCTCGGTGGTACAGATGTGTAAGGCGGCCCATCCTACGTCTCGCCATACGCCGGGCAACCATGAACTCGGCCCGATGTTTAGCCAGATAGTCATACGGTAAAAATCATGCCCGACATTTCCTGACAGGGAA
>CAZTGM010000018.1:0-29789 GCA_964613235.1 uncultured Zetaproteobacteria bacterium
AGGGCGGCGAACATTAGCGCCATGTTTCAGGGCGTCAACCGCTTTATGATGAAGCTTTCTTAACCTTGGCTGGCTGTCTGGTAAAACGGGTGATCTCAGCGCAAGCGGGTCGCCGACAGTCTGCGCCTGAATGCCGCCATATAATCCTGATAACGTGTTTCTCCCATGAAGATATCCGTCACCTTTTCGCAAATCCTGTCGCCCTCCCGCTGCAACAACCAGCCCCGGGCTGCGCGCGAGGCATAGAAGAACCTCGCCAGCCTGCGGGCAGCCGCCAGCTCCGGCAACAGTCCGTCTGCCAGGTCGTGTTCATAATACAACCGGCTGCGAGACACATCCAGCTGCCCCCGTATCAGGGCATCGGCCACCATGCCAGCACTGCCCAGGGCTGCCGAGATACCCTCGGCACTGAGCGGGTCGGCCAGCCCCGCCGCATCCCCCAACAAAAACACACGCCGGCGCACAAAACCACCGCGGCGCGGCCGCAGGGGAATCACATAACCATGCATGCTGATATTTGCAGGCGCCTTCAGCCCGAGCATCGCCAGATAATCGGCAAGCGCCTGCTTCAGTCTGATGCCCCTGCCTCTAGCGCCAAAAACCCCCAGCCCGATGCCCAGGTGGTCGCCCTTGGGAAATACCCAGCCATAGCCCCGTATCGGCAGATCGAAATCGAATCGCGCCGTATCCTCAAAATACCGGTAATCTGCCGCCGATACGTCCAGCTCGCATTCCACTGCTGCTGCAAGCCAGTCATGCGCCGGCCAGCCGGCCAGTCGTGCCATCATGCTGCCAGCCCCGTCGGCGGCAATCACCACGCGCGCGCGAACATCGTACGTAGCACTTTTCAGACAAATATCATGCTTATTAAAGTCCGCCTGTTCAACGGTAAAGTCCTGTCGCAGATGAACGCCTGCCGCACATGCCTGCTCACACAGCCACTGATCGAATTCGCTGCGCATGACCATGGAAACGATCGGCTGCGTCCTGAAAGTACGAAATGCCATGCCATTGGCAGCCAGCATGGCATTATGGCATTCACTGCGCACCACCGGAGCCATATCCTCCGCCAGCATTGTACGCGCCCGATGAACAATACCACCACCACAGACCTTATGTCTGGGCATTGTTTGCTTCTCCAGCAATACCACGGACATACCACCTTGCGCCAGCATGGTTGCGGCCATGCTTCCGGCCGGCCCGGCACCAACCACGGCGACATCATGGCAGCCCATCTTCCCGGCGCCTACTCCGTTACCGTCAGTTGCAGAAACCTGCGCTTGCCCAGTTTGATCAGATAGGGACCGCCCGGAAGCAGGTGATAATCCTTGTCCGTTACCTTTTCACCATCGATCGACAGGGCATTCTGCCTGATCATGCGTATGGCCTCGCCATTGGATGCCGTCAGGCCGGCTGCGGTCAGTGCATGCACAATCCATAATGTTCCATCCTCCCCTGCCGCCAGTGCCAGCTCCGGCACATCATCCGGAATCTCCTTTCTGGCAAACTGCTGCTCGAATGCCTCACGCGCCTGCCGGCCGCTGCCGGCGCCATGAAAGCGTTCCACAATGTTTGCAGCCAGCTGTTTTTTCGCTTCCATCGGATGCATGGCGCGAACATCGTCCAGATTTACATCGGTCAGCAGTTCATAGTATTTCAGCATCAGCTCGTCACTGACTGACATCAGCTTGCCGAACTGCTCTTTCGCCAGCTCGGCCACGCCGACATAATTGTTCAGCGACTTGGACATCTTGTTCACTCCGTCCAGCCCTTCCAGCAGCGGCATGGTCAGAATCACCTGCGGCGCCTTGCCATAGGCCTCCTGCAACTGACGGCCCATAAGCAGATTAAACTTCTGGTCGTTGCCGCCCACCTCGACATCCGCATCCAGCGCCACCGAGTCATAACCCTGGATCAGTGGATAGAGGAATTCATGCAAGGCAATCGGCTGCCCGCCCCTGTAGCGCTTCTCGAAGTCATCACGCTCCAGCATACGCGCCACGGTCGCCTTGCCGGCAATGCGAATCAAATCCGCCGCCGTCAGATGATTGAGCCATTCGGAATTGAAACACACTTCCGTCTGCGCCGGATCGAGAATCCTGAACACCTGCTCCTTGTACGTTTCCGCATTGGCCAGCACCTCCTCATGGGTCAGCGGCGGCCGCGTTTCGTTCTTGCCGGTCGGATCACCAATCATGCCGGTGAAATCACCGATCAGGAATACCACCTGATGCCCGCACAACTGAAACTGCCGCAGTTTCTCCAGCAATACCGTATGCCCCAGATGCAAATCCGGCGCAGTCGGATCAAAGCCGGCCTTGACCCTGAGCGGACGCCCTTCCCTGGCCGCCAGCTGCAACTTCGCCTCCAGCCCGCCATGAGGCAGAATCTCTACCGTGCCCCGGGCCAATCGTTCAATCTGTTCGCTTATGTTCATGCTCACCTCGAAAAGTGTCCGAATCATGGCAAAATCGAGCGTCGGCATCCACATATCACTTGAACGCCCGCATATGATGCCCCTACAATAGGCAGAGTTCTGCTATAATGGTGTCACAAAGGAGTATCCCATGACCGACAAGGACAACACTGAAACAACCAGTGAAACCCCGACAGAAAATAAAACCGTTAAAACATCATTCTGCGCCGGTGCAGGATGCAATCATCTGCCGCTGATCGTTGCCTTCATTGCGCTGCTGCTGGCGGCTTTCGCCATCATCAGCAACCAGAGCAATGTTTCGTCCGGCGCCCTTGAAACGCGCCTGCAACAACTGGACGACCGGCTGACAGGCATCAACCAGCGCATCGACAGCATGGAAATCGATGTTGCCAGCAATCGGGAAAACCTTGTCAAAAACCAGCTGAAGAAACTGCTCATCAATATCCAGGAGATTTCCTCCATGGCTGCAGAAGAGACGCGTCGCCAGCTGGCGCAGGTTGAATCCCTGCTGCAGGACATCACCAGACCGGCATCAGAAGAACCCACAGCACCTGAGGTCGCACCCGCAGCCGAACAGGCAGCTCCTGCAGATAACAGCACAACAGCAGAGCCGGAGGGCAGTGGTAATGCCGATAACACGGATATCCCTTCCGTTGAATTACAGGCGCCCGATAATATGCCCGGCAACACTGAAACGACCACGCCGGCTGAAGCGGCCACCAGCGGCAACGCCCTGTAGAGCGCGTCGCTGATTCTGCTTTCCCCGCCTCCCTCTCACGGCAATATGTCTGACCATATTGCCGTGATTTTTTGCAGCTGGTGGCAATCATGAACCTCTGTTTTCTGGGCATCATGTCCGGCACCTCATGCGACGGTATCGATGTCGCCATCATGGATCTGTATCAGCAACCGCAATTGCTCCACTTTCAGGAATATCCGATGCCGGCGGATATTCGCCGACGCTTGTTGCGACTGATGCAGGATGATATCTCCGGCATCGATGACATGGGTGAAATCCATCGCCTGCTGGGCATGGCCTATGCCCGGGCCGTCGCAACCACCCTTGATCAGGCCGGCATCCACACCGGGGACATCGCCGCCATCGGCTGTCATGGACAGACCATTCGCCACCGACCGGATGCAACGCCTCCGTTCACATTACAGCTCGGCTGCGCTGCCACACTGGCCGAACAGACCGGCATTACCACCATTTCGGACTTCCGCAGCCGTGACATTGCAGCCGGCGGCTGCGGCGCCCCCCTGGTGCCATTTGCCCATCAACAACTGTTTGCTTCATCGACGCGCAATACCGCCGTGCTCAATATCGGCGGCATTGCCAATATCACCTGGCTGGGCGCGGATGGCGACGTTACCGGTTTCGATTGCGGACCGGGCAATATGATTATGGACGGATTGATGCACAGCATCAGCAACGGGCGGTATGCATTCGACCGTGACGGTGCCATGGCCGCCGCAGGCCGGATCTGCGAATCACTGCTTGCCGAAATGATGCAGCATCCTTTCATTCACCGTGCACCGCCCAAATCCACAGGGCGCGAAGATTTCAGCCAGGCCGTAGTCCGGCGCATCATGAGCTGGCCCGATATTTCCGACGCCGACCGCATGGCCACGGCCTGCGCGCTTACGGTGCAAAGCATCATCGTCGGCTGCACCTTCCTGCCGGCCAGACCTGCGCGCTGGCTGGTTTGCGGCGGTGGCGCACGCAATCGATACCTGATGCAACAACTGATGCTGGCGCTGCCTGCCGATGTACAGACAACGGCTGCGGCAGACATGCCCCCCCAGGCCGTGGAGGCTGCCTGTTTTGCCATGCTGGCGAAACAGACCCTGCTGGGTGAGCCCAATACCCTTGCGGCCGTTACCGGAGCCGATCATGCCGTGTGTGGCGGCAATATCACGCCCGGCCTCAACTGGCACAGGCTGCTGCAGGATATTCCCCACTGGACCCGCTGACCCATGCCCTCTCCGGCGCGGCTCTGGCCCGCGCCGTATCAAAGCAACCATTGCCCCGGAGACAGTTTATCCTGCTGGTCCTGCTGACCATGGCACCGGATATCGATATTCTGCTGCGCCTGATTTCCGATACATTCTATCTGCAACATCACCGCGGCATCACCCATTCGCTGCTGATGTTGCCATTATGGTGCTGGCTGATCGCAGCCCTGCTGCGCCGACGGCACAGTACCATTCCTGCATGGTGGATCGGCGCGGCGCTGCTACTGCATATCATACTGGATATGATCACCTCATTCGGCACAATGATTCTGGCACCTGTCTCCGACTGGCGCGCTACGCTGGATCTGGTGTTTATTATCGACCCGCTGTTTACCGCCTGCCTGCTGCTGCCATTGCTGTGCGGCCTGTTATGGCGCAAACATGTCCGGCATTTCGCCATCATGGCCCTGTTACTGATGAGCACCTATCTCGGCATAACCGCCTGTCTGCATCAACAGGCGCTGGACCTTGTGCGAGAGAGGCACCCTGCAGCCAGCGATATCATTGCCCTGCCGCTGCCGTTCTCGCCGTTTCACTGGCAGTTAATAGCCCGCTATGCCAATCATTATCGCCGCAGTTTCGTCGACCTGTGGCCTGCCTTTATCGGCAGCGGCGCCTTCTTTTCATCATCGTTCATAGCGAAATACGGTGGTGACATCCCCCGCATCGGGACTATGCAGTGGCAAAGGCTTCCGGCCATGGAGGCTGTCGCGCTGCCAGCAAACACTCCCGGTATCAGCTTCTACCGCTGGTTTGCCCGCTTCCCGGTGTTACTGTCCGCCGATGCTCAACAACTTGAATTCGGCGATCTGCGTTTCGGTGCAGGCGTGCCCGGCGTCACATCGCCTTTTCGCCTGCGTGTAAAAACCGGAACACAACCCAAAGCCTGGCTGATATGGCGCGGCGAGCACGGCAGCGAATTACACTGAACCCGTCCACAAGGGCTGCAACCACTGACTCAAACGGATCAGCGGCAAGCCAATCAATGCCGTCGGATCATCACCTTCCATGCGCTCCAGCAGGGCAATGCCCAGTGACTCCGACCTGAAGCTTCCCGCACAATCCAACGGCATGTCCCGTGCAATGTAACGGACGATCTCCGCATTATCGAGTGAGCGAAAATACACATGATACCATTCCAGTGCATAATGCATCTCCTCCCCGCGCAACACGGCCAGCCCGGTCAGAAAGCTGACCTTGCGGCCGGCAACAGCGCGCAACTGACGCATGGCCCGCGGCACACTGCCCGGCTTGCCCAGCAACTGATGACCGCAAACGGCCAGCTGGTCGGAAGCAATCACAGTGGCTGCGGGATATTGCTGCAACACCGAACGTCCCTTGCCCAGCGTATTCTCACGCACCAGTTGCTCAATGCCCTGCGTGGCATCGCAGGATTCCTCGAAATGCGGCGCCACCTGTCGAAATGGCAACCCCAGTCGCTGTAGTAATTGCCGCCGATATGCCGATGTCGAGGCCAGTATCAACTCAGACATGCATAAGCACGGTCAGCCAGACGAACATGCCTGCCGCCAGTATGGTATCGCGCCACCATGCCGGCCACAGCCACCATTGCTGCTCACCCCGCCACAAATACATGGCCGAACGCAGCGCATGCAGGGCAAAAGCCAGTGCAATCAGCCAGGCTCCGTGCCGCTGCTGAACGGCCAGCAAAATCCAGAAACTGCCGCCAACCACCCAGGCCGACACCAGCACCACTGAAAGTGAATTGTTGCGATAAAATAATACGGAATCGGCAGTGATTGCACTGATCAGCAAGGTTGACGCTGCCACCATCCACAACAGGGAAAAATCAACTCCGGCATTCAGCCCGCCCTGTTGCAGCCAGATAGCCGGCCAGAGCAACACAGGCATGGCCATGGCAAGACAGATCGTGCCATACACCTGGATATGGGCATGCCTATCGTGTGACGCGCGCGAAACCTCCGCCTCAAAACTCATGCGGATGATCAAATGAATCAGGCACAGGCTCGCCGGGCACTGCATAATCCCCGGCAGCCCATTTGCCGAGGTCAATCAGGCGACAGCGCTCGCTGCAGAAAGGAAAGTCCGGCTGCTCCCGTTCGACCTCCTTACGACAAATCGGACAACGAAACATCGCCATCTCAGGCCACCGGCACCAGCATATAGGCATAATCAATAGCATCACTGACATCCATCGCCGGCTCGAGCGGCGGCCATTTCTGGAAACGAATACGAATGGCCAGGTGATTGCCGGACATATCAGGAACAACCCCTGCTGCCACCTGTTCGACAGGAATGCCTATTACCAGCAGGCCATACTGATGCTGACGGTCCGGCGTGATCTTGTCAGACCCTTCATGGGCTGTGCGATATTGCCATTGCACATAATCATTCAGCATATCGTTCATATCGGCTATGGTTTCATACAGGGGCTGCAACGCCTTGCGCAGGGTTTCCGTACGTTCATGGTGCATCGTCCACATGGCAGGCAAACTCTGCGGCAGGCAACGCCTGTGGCCCAGCAGGTCCTGCTTTTTTTGTGCATTAAAATAATTGACCAGTAACGCATCC
Source organism: uncultured Zetaproteobacteria bacterium (assembly GCA_964613235.1). Taxonomy (GTDB): domain Bacteria; phylum Pseudomonadota; class Zetaproteobacteria; order Mariprofundales; family Mariprofundaceae; genus J005. The sequence continues at coordinate 7,007 of CAZTGM010000018.1, forward strand.
TGCGCCAGATCATTCTGGGCTGATGACAAGCCGCCCTGCAATGATGCCATATGCCCTTCGATACGATTGCTGGCACTGCGTATCGAATCACAAAACTCGGGGTGTTCCTGCGCCAGCCTGACCAGTTCCTCCTGCATCACACCCAGGATAGCGACAATTTCAGACGTCGCCGTTTTACGTCCCAGATCACCCAGCAGGGATGCCCGCAAATCACATGCTGCATGCAGCCATGCATAATAATCCCCGTTCACTCTAGCCTGTTCAAGGCATTGAATAGCATCGCGCACATCAAGAAATGATTGCATGCGGGCATTCAATGCAAATGAGAACCGAACCATTTCACTCACTCATTGCCTCCCCCGGTACAGGCCATGCGCCTTTTGCCGCAATATGCCACAGGCGCATCCGGTCACAGGGCCAATCCTGCCACCGATTACAGGCCACCACCATCATGCAGCGCGAACGTTCCAGCCAGGCCAGTATATCCTGCTGCAGCAATGCGGCATCATCAGGGGTTAATGCCGCCACCGGGTTGTCGATCAGCGCCAGACAAGGCTGAACCAGCTCCATGGCAGCCAGCGAAAGGCGCACGCATTCCGTGCGATTCAGCGACTGCAACGTCGTTTCCAGCCGAACATGCCCCAGTCGCCAGTTCTGCAGCAGTTCAAGGAGCATATCATCGGCAGGCATATGTGGCAGACCGAACGTCAGCTCTTCCCGTACCGACTGTCCCAGCCACAGGGGCGGCCAGCAGTCCGTATGCAGGCGTACGGCAAACATATCATCGGCATCCGGCCAGCATTGGCCGCCATATTGTATCGAGATGTCTTCAGGCACTGTTTCCAGCCCGGCGAGAAGGCGAAGATAGTGCGTTTTGCCACAGCCCACAGAACCTGTCAGCAACGCCGCCTCACCGGCAAATAACGACAAATGCCGATCACCATGACGAATAACGAGAGGGGACTCAGACATAAAGCAACCGTATGGAGCGGGCAGCGGGAATCGAACCCGCGTCTCGAGCTTGGGAAGCTCGGGTAATAACCACTATACGATGCCCGCGAATCATGCCCAAGTATGGTTCTGCCAAAGTGCGGATGCAAGGCGAACCAAAACGGATTTTCGCAAAACCCGTACAAGGATCATCCGGACTCACGCTGGACCGGAATGGAGAGTGTTGCTTTTTCAAAAAACTGTGAAACCCGGACCTAAACGGCTTCTGCCTGCTCCTGCCATATCGTTTTACCCTGACTTTCACGATGAATGCGCTCCAGCAAAGCGAGATGCGCCGCCTGTTCCTCCTCGGAAACCTGCAAGGGTCTGCGCTGCATCAATGGCGCCGTTTCTGCTTTTTCATCGCGCCGCCCTGCCTGTTCGGGAAACTGCACAAAGGCGGATGCCGGCTGACGCGGAATGCCATCGGCCAGCGAAAACTGGCGTCCGCCTGTCATCGCCAGGTAAACTTCCGCCAGCAATTCAGAATCAAGCAGGGCTCCGTGTAACTGGCGGTGCCCGCGTTCAATAGCGTAACGGTCACACAAGGCATCGAGACTGTTGCGCTGATGGGGATGTCTCTTGCGTGCATAAGCCAGTGTATCGATAACCGGCACATCGTCGATACCGGGTAAATCGTGCAGGCGCAACTCATTCATAATAAAGCTCAGATCGAAGGCGGCATTGTGAATCACCAGCGTTGCACCGCGGATAAAGGCAAGGAAATCCTCAGCCACCTCGGCAAAGGCAGGAGCATCTTTCACCTTTTCGTTGCTGATGCCGTGAATGCGCACCACTTCCTCGGGAATATCCCGGCCCGGGTTCAAATAATGGTGGAATACGCAATCCTGACGAATGGTTCGCTGGCATATCTCGATTGCACCGATTTCCACCATGCGATCGCCACTCAATGGTGACAAGCCGGTTGTTTCGGTATCGAGAACGATCAGACGCATGGGCATATTATAGCCCTGCGCCCTGACTTGCCAATCACCTGGCTGGCGCAGTGGCAGGTGCGTTTTCGGTATCCCCAAACCACTGTCCCGGCAGGGAAAACAGACCTTCGACCACACGACTCGCAGCGCTCTCGCTCTCCTTCGGCGTAGCTTCCTCAATAACGGCATCTTCCAGCGAGCCCTGCATGTGATAAACCTTGCTCATCAGGCTGTGCGATTTGCCGCCCAGAATATCGCGCAACAACGGAATCCTGTTCAGCATGGCATCAAGGTTCTGCAAGGGATGCACAATCATCAGCAGGTCAATGGTGTTTTTCTGCAGATTAAGCGCCCCCCGCCCGGCCATATCCAGAGCAGTTGCGCGCATGGCCAGATTGTAAATTTCAAAATGCTGATTGTTCAGTAACCCTTCCATCTGCAGACGATCATATAACAATCCCGGTCCCGTCAGGTCCTTGCGCTGCCCCAGCAGGATCCGGGGCAGATCTGCCAGGCTGAGCAATGCCAGCAGTTTGGTCAAAGATCCCCCCTCCAGGATACGCCCCTCATCCACGCGCAGCCGCAGCCGCCCCTTAAGCCCCTGCCACCAGGGCTGCTCACGCATCATGATACCCTGACCGGAAAACATCGCCTGCATACGACCGCCCAGAAAACGTTTGGACAACCCGCCTTTTTCCATCAGATGACCAAAATCCCCTGAAACCCGGGCAAACCCCCGCCAGAACAGCCCCCCGCCAGGCTCAGGCCCAAACGTTGCCGACAAATACAGGCGCTGTTTTTCCAGTTCCGCCGTAAGCTCTCGCACGTCAATCAGTCCCTTCCCAGGCAACACAAAGGTGCACTGTGTATTCATCAAATCCAGTTCCGATGTATGAATATGATGCGCCCTGAACTGCCCCTGACTTCCGGCACGGGAGTCCAGCTTCAGCGATATGCCGCTCAATGCCGCCTCACCCCAGTTAAAGCGATCAATGCGCGCCTGCAACTGCCATGCTTTCGACTGCGTCGCCCTGGGGAGGCTTTTGGGCAATGCGGAACGATCCAGAAAACGCGCATCGACATCCAGCGTCCAGGGTGCATTACCGAATGGAGACTGAATAAATAACGCCCCGTTGAAGGCCCCGGTCTGCAATGTTTTCAGGTTCAGCACTACAGCCTGCTGTTCAATACTGCCGAAGCCCCTGAGCTGAATCAGATCACCCTCATTATGGATGTCGGAAATGGACAGCATGCTCTGACCATTCCTCTTGCTTATCTTGCCACGCAAGAGGATCGTCAATGGCGTTCCGGCCTGCTTGCTCGTACCCAGAAGATTCCCCCAGGATGCATTCTCCAGGTCGATACGACCCTGTAAGTCCTTATCGATATCCAGCTTGATGGCAACCGCACCACCGGCATCTGCAATCGGCAAATCGAAGCCGGCAACAGCTCTGGCCAACGAACTGTTCAGCGAAGCATGCAAGGTCTGCATACCCCAGTCGCCGGATGCATCACGCATCGCGGATATACTCAGCAATCCCTCTGCCAGGCCTGTCGAAATCCGCATCTTTTCAACAGCCACACCGCCCTGCAAATCCCAGCGCACCAGGCCATCAGCAGCGGTCAGCGGAACCTTGTGTACCGTCAGGCGCCATTGTGTTTTCGGCTGCAGCGTTACCTGAATGGACTCAGCCTGCGCCGATATAGCCGGCCACAATATACGAAACGAAGCATGACTTTCTCCCTGCTGCCAGCTGGAGTGCTCAAGCACCTCTGGCGCCTGCCAGCGGGCCAGGCGTGTCATATCGGCATCAGCTTCGCCGTTGATATCCAGCATCAGCGTAGACCAGGGCAGGCGAAGGGTTGCCGCGGCCGTACCGATATCATCAGGCAAATCACAACGCCGGATATCCGCCTGCAGACCAGATTCATCCAGTTCCACGGCGGCACGCATATGCAGCAATTTCTCGTCATTCAGTCCCAGCGCGATATCGACATCATCGACATCCCCCTGCACATGATATTTCAGCCCTTTCTGTAACACCTTCGCATCCGGCCAGCTATGCCATGGCTGCGCCCAGGGCATCGTGATACGGGCCTCGGCATGGCGAATATGACCTGCATGCATACTGGCCAGCCACTGGTGCCATTCAGCCTCACCCAGCGGACGCAGCGCCTGCCACAATAACGGCATGTCCAGATGACTCGATTTCGCATGCAACGAAAGCGCTCCCTGTTGCCAGCCCCCCGTTGCCGTAATGGTATTATCGCCGTATTGCCAGCTCAGGGCGGCGATATCGAAACGCTCAAAGCCATGCCATGGCGCCACCCCGGCCATGGCCGTAATATCACCCTGTATGGATAACCGGTTTACCGGCATGGACCAGATGCTGCGCGGCATCAGCGTATAACCACGCGCATGGGATAACGAAGCCTGGAAAGACCACAGATTGTGACTTTTTCGCCGCAAATGCATCTCACCCTGCGGCGGCGTATCGATATAGGTTAGCACCGTTGCCGGCAACCAGTTCAGGCTGGCAAAATTCATGTCCAGGGATTGCGGCCGCATGTCCCGGTCCAGTTGCAGCTGCAATTCCATATCGGGCGTGCTGACAACAAGATGGCCGGATGTTTCGAAAAACAGCGCCATGTAATCGAAATGCCCCCGGACCTGGTCGTAATCCCAGTCCACCTCAACATCGTCGAACAACAATTCACCATCAGGCAGCATCACTCCTGTATCGCCTGCAACAGAATGACCATCGCCCTGTGTTTGCCGGCCAGCCAGATGCAGCACCAGCCTGCCGCCGGTTAACTGGATGCGATTGGGCTGAAATTGCGTCATTAGCAGACGAAAAAAGGGAATGCGAATGCCCAGCGTCCCATGATAGGCCACATGCTCACCCTCAAAATCGATACCATCGGCACGAATCCACAGATGTCCGGCCCAATACCAGGATAGATTTCCCAGATCGAGCGTTTTCAGTTGCAATTGCTGCTTGAGATAACTTTGAATTTCCGGCTTCAATGTATTCAGAGGCGGCATCTGCCAATAAGCCACTGCCGCCAGCAGGCTGCTGACAAACAGCAACAGTAACAGCAGACGACGGCAATGAGCCAGCAGTCGAAGCAGAAAACCGGACATGCCGGACAACCCGGAAGTCAGCCCTGGGCTTTCAACCTGGCAATTTTGTCTTCAAGTGCCCGCACCAGATCCTGATACGTGCCATGGCTCAGCTGATTCTGGAAATCCTGATAAAAGGTTCGCACCAGACTGGCGCCCTCGATCCGGATATCATAAACCGTCCAGCCGATATCCGTTTGATGCAGTCGATATTCCACCGGCGTTTCCTTGGCTCCATCCGATACGATGGTCAGCACCCGTGCCTTGCTGCCCTTGAATTGCGTTTTTCGATATTCAACCGTCTGCCCCTTGTAGCTGTTCAAACGATTGCCATAGGAACGTTCCAGCAATTCCCGGAACACGTCCGTAAAGTGCGCCTGCTCCTGTGCGTCCAGCTGGTTCCATGGTTCGCCAAGGCTGCGTTTGGCCATGGCGGCATAATCGAAATGGCCATTGACCACCTGGCGAATACGTTCCCGTTCCTCTTCGCTCAGGCGTGTCGTATCTTTCCGATGTTGCAACACATCGATAATGCCGCTGACCAGCGTTTCGACAACGGCACGTGGCCCTGGCTCTGTAGCAGCCACAGCGGATGTCATCCATGACATCATCAATACGGACATCAATAAAGTACAAATGTTTTTTTTCATAACGAACGACTCCTTGATACACTCCCACCCATGCTGGCATGAGCCGGCAAACGAACCAGTGGGAATCATTACTCCTTGCCGCTGAAAATATACTTGCTGACAAGATCCTCAATATTCAATGCGGATTCGGTTTCTTCAATTTCATCACCCTCGGCAAGATAGCTGTCATCCATGCCCTGGGTAATACGAATATAGCGATCCCCGATAATGCCCTTGGTGCGTACGGAAGCAAAGGCATCCTCGCTGATGCGCACGCCTTCATTGATATGCAAAATCGTCATGGCCTTGCGATTATTCTCAAGCCGAACTTCGGTTACCCGGCCGATGACTACGCCAGCCATCATGATATCACTGCCACTGCGCACACCGCCGACATCATCAAACACTGCCACAAGATTGTAGCCGGTTTCACCCAGACCGCCGACCTGTCCCAGCTTGACAGCCATCCAGCCGATACTCAACAGGCCAAGAAGTACGAACACCCCAACACTGATTTCTATACGTTTGTACGATTGCATAACCGCTCCCTAGAGGAAGAATGATGTCAGAATATAGTCCACGACAAGCACGCTAACGGATGCCACCACGACCGCTCGTGTCGTCGCCCGGGCAACGCCCTCGGTTGTGGGCTCGGAACGATAGCCCATATAGGTGCATATCGAACCGACCATAAAACCGAACACCACGGCCTTGACCCAACCACCGTTTATATCGTGCATCGTGATTTTGGCCGTCATCTCGGCGATATATGAACCGGGATTGACACCGAGCAGCTCCACCCCGACAACATAACCAGCACCAATACCAATCATATCGAACACCGCTACCAGCAGCGGCAAGGCCAACGTCGTGGCAACGATACGCGGCAAAATGATGCGCGCCTTGGGGTTCACAGCCATCATCTGCAGGGCATCCAGTTGCTCGGTGACACGCATGATGCCGATTTCGGCCGTGATGGAAGATCCTGCCCGGCCGATAACCATGAATGCGCCCAGCACCGGCCCCAGCTCGCGAATAATCGACAGCGCCACGCCCGCTCCCAATAGCGATTCGGAACCGAACTTGGCCAGGGTATAATACCCCTGCAGGGCCAGCACCATGCCCGTAAAGGCACCGGTAATCAGAATGATGACCAGCGAACCCACGCCCAGGGCATGCAACTGCTGCACAAAATGCCTGCCTTGCCACGGCCTGCGCAAAAGATGGCCGAGAGCCTGCAGCGTCAGGACCGAAGCATCACCCACACTCTGCACCGCCTGCAGACAGCGGCGCCCCAGCGCACCAAACCAGCGAGCAACGCCATGCTGGCCGGAAACCGTTGCCGTCATGATCGCACCTCTGCCTGCAGCAGGTCATCTATATATGGTGTTGTGCTGCGTGAAAAGGGAATAGGGCCATCAGGGCGTCCCTGCACAAACTGCTGTACACGCGCATCCTCACTATGCCGGATATCCTCGGGTGTTCCCCGGGCAATAACCTCACCCTGCCACATCAGAATCACATGGTCGGCAATGGACAAACCTGCCTGTACATCATGCGTCACTACTACGGCCGTCATATTGACCTTGCTGGCCGTATCATGAATCAGCCGGGTGATGACACCGGCGGAAATCGGATCGAGGCCCGAGGTCGGCTCATCAAAGAAAACAATGGCCGGATCCATGACCATGGCCCTGGCGAAGGCTACCCGCTTGGCCATGCCTCCGGAAAGTTCTGACGGCATCAAATGTTCAAACCCTCGCAGGCCAACCTGCTCCAGTTTCATACTGACCACGCGACGAATGACCGGCTCGGCCAGAGAAGTATGCTCATGCAGGGGAAAAGCAACATTGTCGTAAACATTCAGTGAATTCAACAGCGCCGAATACTGGAAAACCATGCCCATCTGTTCGCGCAATTCAAACAATCGTTTTTCCGAAACGACGGTGATATCTTCCTCGCCGAACCAGACATGCCCGCAGCTCGGCTTCTCCAGCCCGGACAACAGCCGCAGCAATGTCGTTTTACCGGAGCCGGAACCGCCCATAATGGCCGTGACAGCATGTTTGGGGATATGAATATCCAGCGGCCTAACGGCCGCCACGTCATCAAACGACTTGCCCAGATTTTCACCTCGAATCATGGGCCAAGCGTAGCACAAGAACACTGCTTTGCACGTATTGCCCATGGCATGAACACAACAGCCGCGCTACATTTGCGCCTCGAATACCATTGGCTTGAGGAAAACGATGAATTTTGCAGACAGAGACGGCGTAATCTGGTTTGACGGAGAAATGGTGCCATGGCGTGAGGCGAAGGTTCATGTCCTCACCCATACCCTGCATTATGGCATGGGCGTCTTCGAAGGCGTTCGCGCCTATCATGCCGAAGGTGGCACGGCGATTTTTCGACTGGAGCAGCATACCGATCGCCTGTTCCGTTCCGCTCATATCATGAATATGCCGATGCCCTTCGACAAGGCCACCCTCAATACCGCCCAGCTGGCCGTGGTCAGGGAAAACAGCCTGGACTCAGCCTATCTGCGACCGATGGTTTTTTATGGCTCCGAAGGCATGGGACTGCGCGCCGACAATCTGAAAACACACGTCATTGTCGCCGCATGGAACTGGGGCGCCTACCTGGGTGATGACGGCATCAACCATGGTATTCGCATCAAGACGTCCAGCTATACCCGTCATCATGTCAACATCTCGATGTGCAAGGCCAAGGCCAATGGCCAGTATATCAACTCCATGCTGGCCCTGTCCGAAGCACTGCGCGACGGTTATGATGAGGCCATGCTGCTGGATACCGAAGGCTTCGTCGCCGAAGGCTCGGGCGAAAATATCTTCATCGTTCGTGATGGCGTCCTCTATACACCGGATTTGACCAGCGCGCTGGAAGGCATTACCCGCGCCACCATCATGCAACTGGCGGAAGAAGAAGGGCTACGCATCGAAGTCAAACGCATTACCCGCGATGAGGTCTATGTTGCCGATGAGGCCTTTTTCACCGGCACAGCCGCCGAAGTCACGCCCATCCGCGAGGTGGATGGCCGCAGCATCGGCAGCGGTACTCGCGGGCCCATCACCAAACTGTTGCAGGCCAAATATTTTGACGTTGTGCATGGGCGCAGCGAAGCGCACCGGAGCTGGCTCACCTATATCTGATACGCTGTTTTTAGACGATCAACCGTCAGCGCTCGGCGATACGTTTGCCGACAACGGCCGCGCCCACAGAATCACCGAACACATTGATGGTTGTGCGGCAGCGATCCAGAAACCAGTCAATGGCCAGAATCAGGCCAATACCGTCCAGCGGTAGCCCCACGGCTTCCAGCACGATAACCATCGTCACCAGTCCGGCCTCAGGAATGCCGGCGGCACCAATCGCCGCCATGGTTGCCGTCAGCAGCACCAGCAACTGCTGGCCCAAATTCAGCTCAATACCATAGGCCTGCGCGATAAACAATACGGCAACAGCCTCATAAAGCGCCGTGCCATCCATATTGATCGTGGCCCCAAGCGGTAATACGAAACGTCTGGCCTTGTCATTCACGCCAGCCTGCTGCACGCCTTCCATCGTCAATGGCAATGTTGCACTGGATGAAGCCGTCGAAAAGGCTGTCAGCAGCGCCGCACCCATATGCCGCAAATATTCAAGCACAGACTTGCGTGCCAGCAGCAGCAACAAAGCACACAGCATCAGCGCATGTGTGAGCAGGCCGCTGATCACCGCAGCGGCATATTTGGCCAGCCCGGCCAGCTGCGCCAGAAAAGCATCTCCGCCGCCGGCAGCTCCCAGTTTCGAGGCAATCAGCGCAAATACACCGATCGGCGCAAACAGCATGACCCATTCCACCACCACCATCATGGCACTGTTAAGGCCTTCAAAAAAACCGATGACCGGTGCAGCTTGCTCTTCCAGCGTACTCAGTGCTGCAGCAAACAACATGCAAAACACGATCAGCGGCAACAGCTTCATATCTGCAGCAGCCGCAATGATATTGGGATGAAACAGCGACAGTACCAGATCCGTTACGCCGATATCTCCGGCCTTGGGAAGCGCGGCATCGGACCGCAGCGCCAGTGAAACACCGACGCCCGGCTGCCACCAATTGGCCATGATCAGGCCGATGGCAACAGCAATGAACGTTGTACAGGCATAATAGGCGATGGACAAACCGCCCATGCGACCCAGCCGGCGCACATTCCCCAGACCGGTCACACCGGTGATGATGCTGGCCATGACCAGCGGCACAATGAGCATCTTCAGGGTGGTCAAAAACAATTCACCCAGCCAGGCGACAGCCAGCATCGCTTCGCCCCAGACATAGCCGGCCACACCGCCACTGACAATACCCAGCAGCATCAACACCAGCAGGCGGCGTTCACCACTCATGCAATCCCCCCCGCAGGCGCGCTATTTAAGCGCTTCGGCAAAACGATCCAGCAACCCCCTGGGCGGCCGGCTGCCAGAGTCCGGCGCATCATCGCGCAACGGTACAATAATCAGACGCTTACCATCGGTCGTGATTTCCAGCCGGGAACCCCTGTCGATATTCAGCAGATCGAGAATCGGACGATCGATAATCAGCCCCAGACTGTTGCCAATCGGTGTCAGTTTCTTGATCATGTTTTCCTCCCGCCGACCTCAGTCATCCTGTGGAGCTTCCGTTTCCACATCGATATGCCGCATCAGATAAATGCTCTGCCCGATGATGAATACAAACGTCAGTCCCATCAAACCGAATAGTTTGAAATTCACCCAGGTGTCCGTATCGAAACTGAAGGCCACATAGAGATTCAGTGTCCCCATGAGCATGAAAAACAGGCACCAGGCAAGATTCAGACGTGTCCATACCGGCACAGGCAGTTCCACCTTGTTGCCAAGCATACGCTCGATAACCGTTTTTTTACCGACAAACTGCGATGCCAGAAAAATCGCACCAAACAGCCAATTGATGACCGTCGGCTTCCATTTGATGAATGTTTCATCATGCAACAGCAACGTTGCTCCACCAAACAACACCACCAGTACCAGCGTAATGAGATGATTGTTTTCGAACCGACCGTGATACATACGATGCGTGAATGTCTGGACGGCCGATGCTGTAATCAACACGGCTGTGGCCACATAGATATCATAGAGCTTGTACGCTGCGAAAAACAGCAGCACCGGAAAAAAATCAAACATCATTTTCATGCCGGCATCACAGCATACATGCCAGCGCTTGGCAATGCTTCGCCCATACGCCAAGATTCGAATATGCAGCCTCGATTCCATCCCGTTGTTGTGATTATGCTTGCCTTGCTGTTCAGTGGCTGTTCGCTGAAAAAAAGCACCGAGGTCTACAGCCATCTGTGGCAAACGTGGGAAACCATGGATCAGCTGGTTCAGCCGGACTTTCCCGACGCGCCGCCAATCATCCTCATTCACGGCTGGAATGGCGGCGAATTTACATGGTCGCCGGCTGCTGAGCTTATTCGCATGGAACAGCAGCTACAGCGCGACATCTACTTTTTCACCTATCGCACCGGCATTGTCGCCAACCGCTATCCGCCCATCGAGATTCTGGAAGAAAAACTGGATCGTTTTCTGGGTCGCTACCGACAGGTGGATATCGTGGCTCACAGCATGGGCGGGCTCCTGTTACGACAATATCTGAGTCATCACACCGACAATCCCGTGCGCCGGGTCGTGTTTCTTTCCACACCACACTTCGGAACACATGCCGCCAGACTGCTGGCTGAACTTGGTAGCCTGCAGGCTGAAGGCAATATCCAGGCACAGGAAATCCAGCCGGGCTCCGATTTTCTATGGACGCTGAACAGCGGCGAGGGCAGCGAACTGGAAGGGCATGCTGTATTGAACATTTTTGTCACCAGCGGAGAAAGCTGGTACGAGGGTGACATCATTGTCGACGCCTCCTCGGCCTGGTTACCATGGGGTATTAATATGACGGTCCAGGGTGACCATCATCTGGGGCGCAGACTGCTGCAGATTCCCGCCATCACGCGCTTTCTGCGCGATGGCACCCTGCCTGCGTCGGAAAATATCCGAAGCATACCCCGCGCATGGGTTCGCTTCATCGATGCACATACAGGTGACCCGCTCTCATTCAGCAAAACCAGCATTACCCATATGGATAAAACAGGACATCCACAAAAGGGCTTTTCCATCTGTTGCGAGGCGCGTTCCGGCCTGTTTCCCTCCGGAGGCAATACTCTGGTGCTGGAGAATGTACAACCCGGGGATCTCTATATCTTTTATCCCCGCCAAAAAAATACCGGTAAAATCCGTATTAAGGGGAAAAATCTGTTGCAGCCGGGACGACCTGTCAGCCTGAAGGAATGGCGCCTGCCAGCGGTGGATTAGCCCGGATTTTTCATGAAATCGCGGATGGATGGCGCAGGAAAGGTGGGATCGGGGGCAATGCAGGCAAGGAACGTAGCTTGTACGCAGCCAAAGATGCGCATCCAGCCTGCAGGGACCAGCCAAGCGCCGCGAAAAACTTGATATGGGCATAGCCTTAGATTCAATGATACTTTTTCCATCTCTTCGCATGGGCTTCGTGAAACATCCGGGCTAGGACTTTTCATCCGCAGGAATACCCCGCCGGGCCAATGCATCCGCCCGCTCATTTTCGGCATGGCCCGCATGCCCCTTGACCCATTGCCAGCGAATATCATGCTGCTGACTTAAACGATCCAGTTCCTGCCATAAATCCTGATTGGCCACGGCCTTCCGATTGGCGTTTTTCCAGCCGCGCTTTTTCCAGCCATGTATCCATTCCGTCATGCCCTGTACGACATATTTCGAATCCGAATGAATGGTAATGCAGCAAGGCTTTTTCAGGGCCTGCAAAGCCTGAATGGCCGCCATCAGTTCCATACGCTGATTTGTCGTATGCGTCTCACCACCATACAACTCCTTTTCATGCCGACCCATACGCAACAACACACCCCAGCCGCCCGGGCCCGGATTACCCGAACAGGCGCCATCGGTATAGGCATCAATCTGCGGTGACTTGCTACTCATGCGCCATCCTGCTGCCGGCCGGCAAGCGACACATCTTCATCCCTCTCAAGCTGCAGATAAACGGTGCGACTGGGGAAAGCAAATTCGAGCCCCAGCGATTCCAGCAATTCCATGATCTGCATGTTCACCTCCTGACGGACCTGCAGATACTCCTCCCAGACCTTGCTGGCGGAAAAATAATAGAGGAAAATTGACAGTGACGAATCCTCGAACTCATCAAACTTCACCAGTTTATAACCCTGATCCACACCCGGATGCTCGACCAGAATGCGTTCAATACCCTCAATGGCAGCACGCATCTGAGCCGGCGTAGTCTGGTAGGTCAGGCCGATGCGCATTTTCACCCGACGCACAGAGCGGGCATCAATATTGTCGATAACCATATTGGCCAGATGGGAATTGGGCACATTAACCAGCGTTTTGGCAAACGTGCGGATTTTCGTCGAACGGAACCCAACCTCTTCCACAACCCCCTCAAACTCACTCGTCTTGATCCAGTCCCCCACCATGAACGGGCGATCGACAAGAATCATGATGGAGCCGAATACATTGGCAATCGTATCTCTGGCCGCCATGGCCACGGCAATACCGCCGATACCCAGCGATGCAATCAGACCCGAAATCGAATAGCCCATATTCTGCGCGATCACGAGAACAGCCGTCAGCAACAGGAAAATTTTCAGTGTTTTGGCAATAAATGGCACCAGTTGATCATCCAGTGCCGAATCCGTTCGTCTGGCACGTGCGGAAAAGTAGGCCGCCAGGCCATCAATCAGCCGCCATATGAACCACATACCGATAATGATCGATATCACCTTGCCGGCCTGGTCCAGCAAGATGACAATGGGGAATACCTTCTCCGGCGGTTGCAGGATATGGATAGTCAGCAGGATCCCGATCAGCATCAGCAGGTAGCCCGCCGGCCGTTCCGATGCCTCCAGTAACACATCATCCAGCATGGTTTCCGTACGACTGGCAATTTTGCCGACCAGGGAATGGAGCGTAGCGATCAGCATGCGACGCGCTACCAGCGAGGCAAACAATACCAGCACGGCCAGCAGCCAGCGTCCCAGCGTAATATCCAGTATCGTATATTGGCTTAACATCACCCACCATTGCTGCATGTCATCCCTCCTCTGTCGTCAAATACTTTTGCAGATTGACGATGACCATCTTGTCCCTGTAACGTACTTGCTTCGGGAGTTTCGGTATGGATCAGGCGATGTTAACAGAATTAATGCATAATGCTGAAGCTCTGCGGTCACTGATCGGCCGGCGAGTGCAGTATCTGGGACATGAATATGAAATCTCGGACCTGCTGGTCGATGAAGGACTGATGATCCTTTCCTCGCATGATCGCAGCGACATGCAGGATGATGTCTATGGCCGGGCACACCGGCTGGTACCCAAACAGCATAGCCTCCGCTTCCGGGATGCCGAAGGGCAGCCCAGTCACCTGTGGGAAGATCTGGCCTTTCTCGACGGCTCGCTGCATCTCATAACCGTTCAAAAATAACAAAACTGTAGGCATAGGCATTGCGTTCATCCGGCGCATGATCCTCTCGAAAACATTCCCGCCAGCAACTGCGATCAAATGCCGGGAAATACGTATCCCCCTCAAAGCGCGCATGGATCAGCGTCATGTATAAACGATCCGCCATATCCAGTGTCCGGGCATACACCTGTGCGCCACCCATAACCATCAGCTCATGCTGATCCGCCACCAGACGCTGTGCCTCGGCAATCGAACCCACCACCAGGCAACCCGGGATATCCATTGACTGCCTCGTTATAACAATGTTCGTTCTGTTGGGAAGCGGCCTGCCAATCGATTCAAACGTCTTGCGCCCCATCAATACCGGCTTGCCGGTAGTTTGCCTGCGAAACCAGGCCATATCCGCCGGCAACTGCCACGGCAATCCCTGATCCCGCCCGATCAATCCCTGTTCATCCTGCGCCCAGATCAGTGAAAGATACGGTTTGTTGCGCGTCATATGGCAATCGGTGCACGAATGCCGGGATGACACTGGTAACCTGTCAGTTCGAAATCATCGTAGGTGAAATCGAAAATATTCCTTACCTCGGGGTTCAGCTGCATCCTTGGCAGTGGGAAAGGCTCCCGCGCCAGCTGTGTCGCCACCTGCTGCGCATGATTGGCATACAGATGCGCATCGCCAAAGGTATGTACAAAATCACCGGGCTGAAGATCACAAACCTGGGCAATCATCATCGTCAGCAGAGCATACGAGGCGATATTGAAGGGCACACCAAGAAAAATATCGGCACTGCGCTGATACAACTGGCAGGAAAGCCGCCCCTCGGCAACATAAAACTGAAAAAAGGCATGGCAAGGCGCCAGCGCCATTTTACCCCGGCGCACATTCTCCTGCGGACTGATTGATTCGTCAGGCAGATCAGCAACATTCCACGCTGAAACAATCAGGCGCCGCGAGTCCGGATGGCTTTTGATCTGTTCGATCAATGTCGCAATCTGGTCGATATGCGTACCATCCGGCGTTGGCCAGTTACGCCACTGACTGCCATACACGGGCCCCAGCGAGCCGTCTTCTGTCGCCCATTCGTTCCAGATCGTCACGCCATGCTCCGTCAGATAGCCGATATTGGTTTCGCCTTTGAGAAACCATAGCAACTCATAGATAATCGACTTCAAATGCACTTTCTTGGTCGTCACCAGCGGAAAGCCTGCAGCCAAATCAAAGCGCATCTGATAACCGAACACCGAACGCGTCCCCGTCCCCGTACGGTCACCCTTCTGTACACCATGATCCTGTACATATTGCATTAAATCGAGATAGGCCCTCATCTTCCCCTCGCATCCTGAATTTGATCTGGATATGCTGCCTGCTCTCCACTACAATGGCAAAACAGATTTGCGACAAACAAGGATGAATGGATGACAAACGTTTTCAAAAACATTGCCCGCATCGGCTGCATCATGGCCATCGCCATGTGGACGTCACAGGCCGGTGCAGCAGGCACACCCACCGACAAGGTTGTCGACGCCTTTATGGAACTGGATCAGGATGACAGCAATGGTGTTTCCATGACGGAATACATGAGCATGGTCAACCGGAGAGCCGAGGACCGTTTTGCCCGGATGGACCAGAACCACGACGGTGAAGTCAGCGAAGACGAATATCGTTATTTCTGGCAATCACAAAAGGCCAAGTGGTACCGCCTGCATCGCTGATGCTGTTCGGCTGAAACTCGCAGGTCATGCGTGATGCGAGGAATGGCAATGCCCGTTAGCAATCGGGAAACTCCGGCACCACCTCCATCAGACTGGCCGGATCTTCATGAATCAGCACTTCGGCATCGGGAAAGGCCTCCATGATCCGCGCTTCAACATCATCGGAAATCGCATGTGCCTCAATCAGCGGTAATGAATCTTCCAGTTCCAGATGTAACTGGATAAACACTTTGGTACCTGACTGACGCGTACGAAGATCGTGCATGCCCTTCGTCTGCGGGTGACTGAACACAATCTCCTTGATGCGCGCACGATCATCTGCCGGCAATTCCTTGTCCATCAAATGACTCAATGATTCCTGCACGATCTCCCAGGCGCTGTGGAGAATATAGGCTGCAATCGCAATAGCCAGTACGGGGTCAAAGCCGGCCCAGCCATATGCCGCCAGTACGATAGCAAGCATGACACCAATGTTAACCAGCAGATCGGTTTTGTAATGCAGATGATCAGCCTTGATGGCCGTGGAGCCACTGCGTTTGATCACATGACTCTGGAACATCACCAGGCCCAGTGTAGCCAGCATTGAAAAGACCATCACGCCGAGACCAACACCCACAGCTGTAACCGGCTGTGGATGCCACAGGCGCGCGCCGGCTTCAAGCAACAGAAACATCGCTGAACCGGCAATAAACGTTGCCTGACCAAGGCCGGCCAGCGCTTCAGCCTTGCCGTGGCCGAAGCGATGATGCTTGTCGGCCGGCGACAGCGCATGACGCACGGCCAGCAGATTGATAATGGATGCCAGCACATCCAGACAGGAGTCGATCAGGGTGGCCATGATACTGACGGAGTCGGTCAGCACCCAGGCAACCAGCTTGGTAAGAATCAGTACGGAGGCCGTCGCCGTAGAGGCATAGGTCGCCCAGCGCATCAGTTGCGCCTGATTATCCGGATGCCTGTCGCGTTGATCTGTCATAGCTCGCATTGTGCGCAAGCCTTGGGCCGGCGCAAGCACATCACGTCGTAAACAGGCCCTCAATGCCGGACAGGGCAGAGCGAACTGCGTTCTCTCCTGCTGCCAGCGCTTCATCAGCACGGTAAAACTCCAGCATGCCGATACCCTGCACATCCGGCGACAGCAACAGATCCGGCGGCGATAACTGCTGTCGCAAATGCATCAGTTGCGCACGACTGATATCCATGGCTCGGTTATAAATACCGCTGGCGCCAAGATCCGGAGTCCCTTCACCATCGCCATTGCGATCCCATTCATCCAGCAGTTTTCTCAGTTGCGGCCACTTGCGCACCACCGACTGCCGAAACAGTTCCTCGACCCTATCCCGCCAGTCCGCGCTGGAAGATTCGCCCGGCAATTCAAACCTGAATGCACCGGGATGCACAGCCACGCCCAGTACCGGGCCGCCAAACAGCTCTCGAGCACGGTCAAACGGCACCGGATTAACCAACCCGCCATCGACAAGAATCCGTTTTCCCTGCAACGCGGGCCGCAGCAGGCCCGGAATGGAAATACTTGCCCGCACGGCCTCCAGCAGGTCACCATGCCGGATAATCACCTCATGGCCGCTGGCCAGATCCGCTGCAACAGCGGCATAGCCAACAGACAGCGATTCAATATCACGCCCGCCAAGATATGGCTCCAGGAACTCCCGAATGCCCTTGTCGGCAATCATGCCTCCCTTGCCGAATTCCGGCATAAACAGGCGAATGGTTGTTTTCCAGTCTACGCCACAAGCCAGACGCACCAGTTCGTCAACCGACACGCCGGCGGCAAACAACGCCCCGATTTGCGCGCCAATACTGCTTCCAATCACCGCACGCACGGCGATGCCATGCCGCTGCAATTCACGCAGCACACCAAGATGGGCAATGCCCCTGGCGCCACCGCTGCCCAATGCCAGCACTACCCCTTTGTCCATGCATCCTCCCGTCATTCCACCAAGCAATGATTAGCTGAAGCTAGATGAAGCCACGTAACTTGCAAACCGCCACCAGTGACAGCCACAACAATGCATTGCATCATTAAGCGATGCGACACATCCCGCTCCTGGCCAGCCCACATCACAATGCACGCCCGGCAGGTATCGATATCAGCCTGATCGTCTTGCATGCCATCAGCCTGCCGCCGGGAGAGTTCGACCCATGCTGCATACATGAACTTTTTCTCGGCACGCTGGACTGCAATCTCCACCCATCCTTTCAAAGCCTGCAAAAACTGCGTGTTTCCGCCCATTTTGTTGTGGATCGCCGTGGTAGCATCACCCAGTTTGTGCGTTGCAGCCAACGCGCCTGGCATGCCGGCGCATCCAGTTGGGAGGGCGTGGATAACTGCAATGATTATGCCATCGGCATTGAAATGATCGGCGATGAACAGCATCCGTTTACCGTCCGTCAGTATCGGGAAACGGCTCGTCTGTGCCGTGTCCTGATGCAACAATATCCGGCCATCACGCCACAGCGGATTGTCGGCCACCAGCATATTGCCCCTGGGCGTAAATGGGATCCGGGACAGCAATGGCAATGGATACACTTTCGACGCAGTCTGGCGCATATTCGCAAACTGGACCTGGAGATTCACCCATGATCGACGAGTCCGGCCTTCGCCTCGGCGTATTTCTTGCCATTCTGTTCATCATGACGCTCTGGGAAAGCCATGCACCGCGACGCCATCGTGTACTGCCCAGGATGCGCCACTGGCTGGGCAACCTGTATCTGGTCATACTGGATGCGCTGTTCGTTCGTCTGCTGCTCCCTGTCAGCGCGGTTGCCATCGCCATGTGGTGCCAGATGCAACAATTGGGCCTGTTTCACTGGTTGCAATGGTCAACAAGTCCGCTGGCCATCCTTCTGTCCGTTATCCTGCTGGATCTGATCATCTACTTTCAACACAGGGTCTTTCATTTTTTTCCTTTATTATGGCGCCTGCATATGGTTCATCATGCCGACCGCGACCTGGATGTCACCTCCGGCCTGCGTTTCCATCCACTGGAAATCATCCTGTCCATGCTGATCAAATATGCAGCCATTGTCGCCCTGGGTGCGCCAGCACTGGCTGTCATCATCTTTGAAGTACTGCTCAATGGCATGGCCATGTTCAATCATGCCAATATCCGCCTGCCATTGGCGCTGGATCTAAAGCTCAGGAAACTGATCGTCACGCCGGATATGCATCGCGTCCATCATTCCGTCATCCGGCGCGAAACCAACAGCAATTTCGGCTTCAATCTGTCCGTGTGGGACCGATGGCTCGGCACCTATACGGCACAGCCGGAAAACGGGCATGACGGCATGTGCATCGGACTGCAGCAGTATCAGCAGGCCCCCACCCACCATGTCGGGTGGATGTTGCGCTTGCCGTTCACCGGTACACCGGGGCAGTATCCCGGCCAACGATTGAGAAAAGGAGCCCATGATGAGCGATGAAGCCAAAGTCGGCCGCTGTGAGTGCGTCAACCGAACCTTCGCCCAACTGAAAACCTATTATACCCTGGCCGAAGCCCAGGCGGCCACCGGCTGCGGACAGGAGTGTGAAGGCTGCCTGCCTTATCTGAAACTGATGTTTGATTGCGGCGAAACCGAGTTTGACCTTGACGATCCGCGTCTGGCCAACTACAACTAGCTAGTTACAGGAAGGAGGGAGGGAGCATGCATCAGAATTCCGTCATATTGTTCGTCGTGCTCCGTCATGCCCCCGCTTTTTCAGAGGATCACAAGCCATGACAGCATCACGCAGCCAGAGCTTTTTTATCTCCACAGCCTGTTTTGTCATCATTATTGCCGGCATGCAGGCAGCCACGTCGCTGCTGGTGCCGTTTCTACTGGCGACATTTTTAGCCATTATCTGCCTGCCACCGATGCACTGGCTGATTCAGCACAAGGTTTCGCCCGTCCTTGCCGTCGTAATAATCACCATTGCCCTGCTGCTTGCCAGCATACTGGTTGGTGCTTTTGTCGGCGCGTCCATTTCCGACTTTTCAAATAATATGCCGGTTTATCAGGAAAAACTGCAGGGCCAGATGACAATACTTCTTGCCTGGCTTGAGTCTCATGGCATGCAACTGGATACATCGCATCTTGTGCAAAACTTCGATCCGGGGATCGCCATGTCCATGGCCGGCAAACTGTTATCCAGCTTTGGTCATGTCATGGCCAATACCTTTCTGATTATTTTCACCGTCATTCTGCTCTTGCTGGAAGGCGCAGCATTGCCCGGCAAGTGGGAAATGATGGGCGAAAAGGCGCCATCCACCGAGCATTTCGGAAAATTCATTGCCAGCGTGAATGCCTATCTCACCATCAAGGGCTGGGTCAGCCTGGCCACCGGCGTGTTGATCGCGATCTGGCTGGCCATTCTCGGTGTGGATTATGCCTTGCTCTGGGGGCTGATCGCCTTTCTGTTTCACTTTGTTCCCAATATCGGCGCACTGATTGCAGCGGTTCCAGCCGTGCTGCTAGCACTGGTTCAGCTTGGTCCCGGTACGGCGCTGGCTGTCGCCGCCGGCTATGGTGTGGTTAACTCCGTCATGGGAAATATGGTCGAACCTAAATACATGGGTGAAGGCGTCGGCCTTTCCACACTTGTTGTCTTTCTCTCTCTGGTCTTTTGGGGCTGGGCACTCGGCCCTGTCGGCATGCTGTTATCCGTCCCCCTGACCATGATTGTCAAACTCGCGCTGGAAACCAGTGAAGATACTCGCTGGCTGGCCATTCTGCTGGGGCCGGACAGGCCGGCTCTGGAAAAACCTTCAACGAACAAATAGAGATTTTACAGGCACCTTTCCCGTGCCGTTCTTCAGTATTCGCTGGTATCGTTCAGATCGGGCGGAATAAAACCTTCAATACGTTCCACGCCTGTTGTTAACTCTCCATTATCCGCTAGGTCGATCCAGCGGTACCCCGGCGACTGCGTATCCAGCGCAAAGGTTGGCATATTCGGCCTGAACTGAATACAGGTCGAAGGCGTTGCCATGCAATGAATGCCATGGACCTCGATATCCAGTTGCTGATGCACATGCCCCACAACAATGCCTTTCACATGATCGTAGCGGCGCAAAATGCGCCAGAAATTATCAGCATTGCGCAATGCGATTTCGTCCAGCCAGCGACTGCCAATGGCAAACGGATGATGGTGCATCGCAATCAGCGCATGCCCCCCCAGTGCAAGCTGCTGATCCAGCCAGTCCAGCTCTTCCGCTGCCAATGCCCCGCTGACACGACCGCGAACATGGGTATTCAGACCGATAATATGCCATTCACCTTCGATGATGCTGCGTTTTTCTCCCGCATGCACACAAACCCGGCGCTCCAGCCCTTCATATAACCGCTCCAGCTTGCAATGATTGCCAGGCGTGACCATGTAGCGTAACTCATGCTGACCGAGAAAACCTGCCAGCCATTGATATGTCGCCAGCGTTTCATCCTGCGCAAGATCGCCTCCCAGCAGCATCGTTTGCACCTCAGGATAATGCTTCCGCGCTGCAGCAAAGACAGCCTGAAAGCTGTCGCGAGTGACAACACCCTTGATCATGCCGGCCGCATCGGCATAAAGATGAAAGTCCGTTAGCTGGAGTATTGTCGCCATTGCCTCATTGTTACCAGTTTTTCAGCTTTTTCCATGCCTAATCCAGCATGAAGGTGATAAATTTCAGATATCGTGTTTCTGGCATGGCCGGCAACCAGGGATGATCCGCGCCAGCGCCTGCTTCATGCACGACCTGTGCCGCCCGGCCCGCCTGGCGGATGCCTGTCACCGTGGCCCGGCGGAAATCCTCCATTGATACCAGACCGGAACAGGATGCCGCACAGAACATGCCGCCCGGCTTCAACAATCGACAGGCATGGGTCGCCAGATGCTGATAACCCTGCAGGCCCTGTCTGACTTTCTGACGGCTCTTCACATAGGCTGGCGGATCGCAAATCACGATATCGAAGCGTTGTTTTTCTTCAGCCATCTGTCTGAGCAATTGTGACACATCCCCTTTCAGACCTTGCCAGCGTGCTTCATTACCGGCTGCCGCCACATTCTGCCCGGCCCAGTCCAGTGCCGTTGACGAGGCATCGATGCTGATAACCTCGCGGGCCCCGCCCTGCAACGCCTGTACGGCAAAGGCGCCCACATAGGAAAACAGATCCAGCACGCGTCGGCCTTCACAATGTTCACCGATCCAGTGACGGTTCGGGCGCTGATCATAAAAATAGCCTGTCTTTTGCCCCTCCAGGGCATGGCAATGCATGGCAATCTCGCCTTCCATCGCCATCACCACACCGTCTCCGCTGCCCCTGATGACACGCGCATACTGCTCCAGTCCTTCATGCCTGCGCGAAGCGGCCTTGTTATTAAGATAGATGTTTTTCGGCTGCACCAGCGCCTCAACGGCGTCAACGATGACATCCATTTGCACATCCATGCCGGCCGTATGTGCCTGAATCACCACATCATCACCAAAACGATCAATGATCAGGCCCGGCAACTTATCGCCTTCGCCATGCACCCAGCGATAGAACGGAGAACCGAACAGCCACTGACGCATCTGCAACGCCGCTTTCAGTCGATCCTGCCACCATGAAACCTTCAATGTACTCAAGGCCTTGCGCGACATCATACGGGCCACGATTTTGCTATCCGTATTGGCATATGCCGTACCCAGCACATGTCCGCGGTCATCCAGCACATGCACCAGGCCGCCCGGGCTTTCGACATCCAGTTCCGTCACTTCATCGCGGTAAATCCAGAGATGTCCCGCCTTCAGACGACGCTCCTCACCGCGCGCCAGCTTCAGTACACCTGTCATGATTCCCCCTGTATATCCAATGCTGCGGCCTGTCCTGCGCCGCT
>CAZTGM010000019.1:0-29494 GCA_964613235.1 uncultured Zetaproteobacteria bacterium
TGTCGGGGCGCCGCATTTTATCGCCTGGATTCGAATTCACAATCAGGAATCTTCAGCAGGAAGGACGGCCTGAATGGCTGCCAGCAGGGCAGGTGCTGCAGTTTCGGTGCGCAGGATGCGCGGACCGAAGCGCAGACCAGTGAATCCCAGTTGCTCCAGTATTTGCAAATCAGCCGGGCTCCAGCCCCCTTCCGGACCGATAGCGATGGTAATGTCACCATATTCGGATATTTGGTTGTGTGCCTGTGTCCATGATTGGGGCGCTTCCGGGTGCAGGGCGAGTTTCAGGCCCTTGGCGTCAATACGGTTCAGTTTTGTCTGCCAGGACAGCTTCGGAATGATTGTTCGTCCACTTTGCTCTGCGGCTTCGATGATGATTTTTTGCCAGCGCTGCAAGCGGGTTTGAAGTTTGCGTTCATCAAGTTTCAGTGATGAGCGCTCGCTACGTACGATTTGCAGAGAGGTCGCTCCCAGTTCGACACATTTTTGCAGAACATGCTCGACTTTTTCATTCCGACAGGCTGCCTGGATGATGTGAATGGCAGGCGTGATTTCACGGCTGACAGTATCATGGCGATGAATCAGCAGGGCTGCATCTGTTTTGGTAAGGGACAGGATTTCGGCGTGGTATTCGCCACCCTGGCCATTGAAGGCAATGACATGATCACCTGTATTACGACGCAGAACAGTTCGCAGATAATGAGCCATGTCGCGGGCCAGTGCGAGTCGTTCGCCGGGATAAATTGGGGTGTCGATGAAGATGCGCGGAATCATGGCTGGATTTCGCCTGATATGCTTCTGAAGTGCAAGTCCTTGACCGGCGTGTGGCTTCGGCCATGATGCGCGCATGTTTTTCGGTTCACTTGACAATCAACAATGGATTCCGGCGCGGCAATGGCGTGCGTCGGATGCAGGTGTGGACCGGGATATGGCAGCGGTATTAACCGTTACCGGCTCACTGACGCGTTTTTTGGAGCGGCATTATGGCATGAAGCTGGAAGTGCGCCTGCATGACCAGTTCGTGGATGCTGTGCGAACGGATGAGGCGGTACTGCTGGATTGTGCGCCGCAGGCACCGGGATTGCGTCGCCGGGTGTCGCTGTTGCACCGCGGCGCGGTGTTGTTTGATGCCGAATCGATACTGCCGCTGGCTGATTTGCCGGCGGAGTTGATGGAGCAGTTGCAGGAAGGCAGGAGACCGTTGGGGAATCTGTTGCTTGATCGAGGGTTGTCGCTGGCACGTTCCGATTTGAGTGTGGTGCAGTTGCAGACCGATGATATGTTCAATGGCCGTTGGGGCAGACGTTCGGTGCTCAGGTCGCCATCGGGTACGAGTGCACTGGTTGTGGAAGTCTTTCATCCGGAAATATGGCGACGCATTGTCGTCGCGGCCCGCCGCTACGGCGCATGAATTTTCGACCGATTGGTGGCTTGCGCGATTGGGTCGGGTTGCTGCGTATCGATCGCCCGGTAGGTTACTGGTTGTTGTTGTGGCCGACGCTGTGGGGGTTATTGGCCGCATCAAACGGCATTCCTGATTTTCGCCATTTCATTATTTTTGTCGCCGGCGTGTTATTAATGCGTTCGGCTGGTTGTGTCATCAACGACTTTGCCGATCGCGGATTCGATCCGCATGTCGAGCGCACGCGCGCCCGGCCCATTGCCGCCGGACGCATTGCGCCGGGCGCAGCATTGACGGGTTTTGTGCTGATGCTGATGCTGGCCCTGTTGCTGGTGGAACAGACCTCGCCACTGGTTGTCGGCCTGGCCGTTATCGGCGCGTTGCTGGCGGCATTGTATCCGTTTCTGAAGCGTTATACGCATTTTCCACAGGCCTGGCTGGGTATGGCGTTCGGCTGGGGCGCGGTCATGGCCTGGGCGGCGGAGACAGGATCGGTGCTGGATTCGCCGGTTCCCTGGCTGTTGTTTCTGGCCAATGTGTTGTGGTCGCTTTGTTACGATACGGCCTATGCACTGGGCGATCGCGAGGATGATCTGAAAATCGGCGTGAAATCGACAGCGATATGGTTTGGCGATCATGCCGTAGTGGCCATTATTGTCATGGGGCTTGGCTGCATGGTGTTGCTGGGGTGGGTCGCATGGTTGTTGTATAGTCCGTGGGTCTGGCTGGGCTGGCTGGCGGCATTGTTGCTGCAACTGCGCTTAAGCGTGCGTTTGTACCGCATGGGTGAGGGCGAAGGCTTTTCATTTTTTCTGCGCTCGCATCGGGTTGGTTTGCTGTTTGTGCTAGGTTTTCTGCTGCAGGGCTTGTTTGGCTGAAGTAATCGGTGTAAAATTCGTATATCCATAGGGGGCGACCGGTTTCGACGGAGATGCTGAACCCTGTGGGGCATGTCGGGATGGCACTCTCGTTAAAAAGGCCAACGGCATTAACTGCCAACGATGACGTAGAACTAGCTTACGCTGCGTAAGTTACCCTGTCGGACAGCCCGCCCATCGACTGGCTGAACAGGGACATCAAGATGGGATCGCTCCGGATGCTCGAGGCTCGTGGCAATGGAGTTAAACCTTAACGAACCGACCTGTCGGGCACTTTGTCCATTCAGTTTCCGACAGGTGCTGTGAGAATGGACTAAACATGTAGAACCACAGGCTGATGGTTTCCGGACGCGGGTTCGAATCCCGCCGCCTCCACCAGTAAAACACCGCCGCAAGGCGGTTTTTATTGGCGAGATGAGATAGCAAAGCGGGTGCGACAAAAAGCGCAAGGCAGACGATTTATATTTTACTGTTTTGCCATGCTGTTAACCATTTAACCCTTTGCGTTTTGTCAGTATTATTGCAGGTGGACGCCTGATTGCAGGAGGGGGTGACGTCTGTCTGTGTTCTCACGCGCTTGATGTGCCGATTCAATATATTGAATGACGAGATAATTTTCTTTGTTTTATTAATGCTGTTTGTGACTCCCTGTCCTGCTGTTTCGGTGGCTCGGGCTTTGCCTGTGTCCCTGTGTTGGCGATGGTGTGATGTGTCCTTTCCGATATGACTTTTCCCACGCTGCTCGGCTTGACGCTTCTGGGCGGCAATGGTAGCAAGCACGCCCTGCCACGGGGATGAGGTTGGCGGGGTTCTTATGACAGGAGGGGGTCGATGGGTGCAGCGTATCTAGCCAACGAGTATGCTCCGATCTTCGTATTTATTATTATTGCCATACTGATGGGGGCTGCGCCGCTGGTGCTGACGCTGTTTCTGGCCGAGCAGCGGCCGGATGCGGAAAAGCTTTCGGCTTATGAATGCGGATTTGAGGCTTTTGAAGACGCGCGCATGCAGATTGATGTGCGTTTTTATCTGGTGGCCATCCTGTTTGTGGTGTTCGACCTTGAAAGTGCATTCCTATTCCCCTGGGCGATCGTACTTAATCAGATCGGTCTGTTCGGCTTTGTTGAGATGATGCTGTTCCTCGTGATTTTATTGGTCGGGTATGTCTATGCCTGGAAG
Organism: uncultured Zetaproteobacteria bacterium; assembly: GCA_964613235.1. Taxonomy (GTDB): domain Bacteria; phylum Pseudomonadota; class Zetaproteobacteria; order Mariprofundales; family Mariprofundaceae; genus J005. The sequence continues at coordinate 3,460 of CAZTGM010000019.1, forward strand.
AAGGGGGCTTTGCAGTGGGAATAGAAGGAATTCTTGAGAAAGGTTTTATTACGACCACAGCGGACAAGCTGATTAACGGCGCGCGCGCCGGTTCTTTATGGCCGATGACGTTTGGTCTGGCCTGTTGTGCTGTGGAGATGATGCATGCCGGTGCGGCGCGTTATGATCTTGACCGTTTTGGCATTGTATTCCGTCCGTCTCCCCGTCAGTCTGATGTCATGGTTGTGGCCGGTACGCTGTGTAACAAGATGGCGCCGGCATTGCGCAAGGTCTACGATCAGATGGCCGAGCCGCGCTGGGTGATTTCAATGGGATCCTGTGCCAATGGCGGCGGTTATTATCATTATTCCTATTCCGTAACGCGCGGTTGTGACCGTATTGTTCCCGTGGATATTTATGTGCCGGGGTGCCCTCCGACTGCTGAAGCTCTGCTTTACGGCTTTATTCAGTTGCAGGAAAAAATCAAGCGCACCAATACGATTGCGCGCTAGGTGGTGGCTGTGGTTCAGGATGATCTGGGAAAGAAAGACGACACAATGTGTGATGGTGAGGCGCTGAAGCAGCAGTTCGGCGAGCGGATCCTGCAGGTGACACAGGGGCTGGACTGTGAAACGGTGGTTGTGGCACGCGAGGCCATTGTTGAGGTGTGTCATTTCCTCAAGTCGGCGCGCGGCTTCGAGCAGTTGATGGATTTGTGTGGTGTGGATATGTCCGAGCATCCTGCGCACAAGGAAGACGAGCCGCGTTTTTTTGTTGTTTACCACCTGTTGTCCGTGTCGCAGAACAAGCGCATTCGCCTGAAGGTCGGTGCGGATGAGCGCGACCTCGTGGATTCGGTGACCGAAGTCTGGCCGACGGCCAACTGGTTTGAACGCGAAGCATTCGATATGTTCGGTGTCATTTTCAATCATCATCCCGATCTGCGTCGTTTGCTGACTGATTATGGTTTTGAAGGGCATCCGCTACGCAAGGATTTCCCGCTGACCGGGCGGGTGGAGATGTTCTTTGACGATGCACAATGGCGTTGCGTTTACCGTCCGAACAAGCTGGAGAACCGGGTGTTGATTGAGAAAACCTGGCCGGGGGTTGATCGTGGCTGAGATCAAGAATTATACGCTGAACTTTGGTCCCCAGCATCCCGCTGCCCATGGTGTATTGCGTCTGGTCATGGAACTCGATGGCGAGGTGGTGGAAAAGGCTGATCCGCATATCGGTCTGTTGCACCGGGGGACCGAAAAATTATTCGAGTACAAAACCTATCAGCAAAACGTGCCCTATTTCGATCGTTTTGATTATGTGTCGATGATGGCCAATGAGCATGCCTATGCACTGGCTGTGGAAAAGCTGCTGGGGATTACGCCGCCGGAGCGTGCGCAGTATATCCGTGTGATGTATGCGGAGCTGACGCGTATTCTCAATCATTGTCTGTGGCTGGGAGCCGTGGCGCTGGATATCGGTGCCATGACGGTGTTCCTGTATTGTTTCCGTGAGCGCGAGGATATTTTTGATTTTTATGAGGAAGTCTCCGGGGCACGCATGCATGCTGCCTATTTTCGTCCGGGTGGTGTAAGCAAGGACTTGCCCGACGGCCTGCTGGATAAAATCAAGGCGTTTACCGAGCGCTTTCCGGGTTATGTTGATGAATACGAAACATTGCTGACAGAGAATCGTATCTGGAAGCAGCGTAATGTGGATATTTCCATCGTGGATGAGCAGGCGGCGCTGGATTGGGGCTTTACCGGGCCGATGATTCGTGGCTCGAATATCGAATGGGATCTACGAAAGACGCAGCCTTATGATGTGTACGATAAAATGGATTTCGAGATCCCCGTCGGTGTAACCGGCGATTGCTATGATCGTTATCTGGTGCGCGTCGAGGAAATGCGCCAGTCCAATCGCATTATCGAGCAGTGTATCGAATGGCTGGAAAACAATCCCGGTCCGGTGAAGGTGGATGATTACAAGCTGACCAATCCGCCGCGTGCCGAAATGAAGGCAGACATGGAAGCGCTGATCCATCATTTCAAGTTTTTCGCAGAAGGCTACCATGTGCCGGAAGGCGAGGTGTATGCAGCCGTAGAGCATCCGAAGGGTGAATTCGGTGTGTATCTGATTTCCGATGGCTCCAACAAGCCATACCGTATGAAGGTGCGTGCTCCGGGTTTTGCGCATATCGAGGCGCTCGATTATATGACGCGCGGCCATATGGTAGCAGATGTGGTGGCGATCCTGGGCACCCAGGATATCGTGTTTGGGGAGGTGGATCGATGACGGCTGTTGAGGCACCCCGTTTCTCCGATGAGCGCCTGGAAGAGGTAAAGGCGCTGGTTGCACGTTACCCCGGCGCACGGTCTGCGCTGTTGCCGGTGTTGCATATGGCGCAGGAAGATTTTGGCTTTCTGTCTGCTGAAGTGCAGCAATATGTGGCTGATGTGCTGGGTTTGCATCTGATGCAGGTGCGTGAAGTGGTGACGTTTTATACCATGTTCCGCGAGCAGCCCTGTGGTACCTATCTGATGGAAGTGTGTACCAATGCCAGCTGTATGCTCAATGGTGCCGACGACCTGGTGCATCATATGTGTGACAAGCTGGGCATTCGTGTCGGCGAAACCACGCCTGATGGGCTGTTTACCGTCACCGAGGTGGAGTGTGCCGGTGCCTGCGCCGGTGCGCCGGTGGTGCAGATCAATAATGCTTATCATGAAAAGGTCGATGCGGATTATATCGATCGTTTCATCGACAATGCGCGTAACAAGGGAGAAGAAGTATGATTCCTTCCGATCCTAAACAGGTAACCCAGATTTGCTTCGATCGCATCCGTCTGCCGAATCAGCACAAGCTGGAGGTGGCGCGTGCCAATGGTGCCTACAAATTCCTGCCGACAGTGCTCAATGAATTCACAGCGGAGCAGATTGTCGATGAGATGAAAAAGTCAGGTTTGCGCGGCCGTGGTGGTGCAGGCTTTCCGACCGGTCTGAAATGGTCATTTGTGCCGCGCAATACCGGTAAGCCGACGTATCTTCTGTGCAATGCCGATGAAGGTGAGCCGGGTACGTTCAAGGATCGCGATATCATGCGTTTCGATCCGCATCTGTTGATTGAGGGCATGATTATGGCCGGTTTTGCGCTCGGTGTTCGGGATGCCTATATCTATATTCGCGGCGAATTTCTGCATGAAACCAATGTCATGAATGAGGCTATTGCCGAGGCCTATGCGGCCAATCTTCTGGGTGACAATATCCTTGGCAGTGGTTACTCGATGCATCTGACTGTGCATCGCGGTGCGGGCGCCTATATCTGCGGTGAGGAAACGGCGCTGATCGAATCACTGGAGGGCAAGCCCGGGCGTCCCCGTTTCAAGCCGCCGTTCCCGGCCGTGGAAGGGTTCTATCGCTGTCCGACCGTGGTCAATAATGTGGAAACGCTGGCAACGGTGCCGGCAATTCTGGAGCATGGCGGCGACTGGCATGCGGCCATCGGTGTGCAGAACAGTGCCGGCTGCAAGATTTTCTCGGTTTCCGGTCATGTCAACAAGCCGGGTAATTACGAAGTGCCGATGGGCATGTCGCTGAAAACACTGATCGAGGACTATTGCGGCGGCCTGCAGCATGGTTCGGTGCCCAAGGTGGTGATTCCCGGTGGTTCATCGACGCCCTGGCTGACGGCCGAGCATTACGATACGCCGTTGACCTACGATGATATGATCAAGGCTGGTTCGATGCTGGGTTCCGGTGCGATCATTGTTATGGATGAAACGGCCGATGTGGTGGCGGTATCCCGTCGTCTGGCGCATTTTTATGCACACGAGTCCTGTGGCCAGTGCACGCCGTGTCGTGAGGGTACGGGCTGGCTGGAGCGCCTGATGCTGCGCGTGGAAGCCGGCGAGGCCGATGAGCGGGATTTGCAGGTGTTGTCCGATGCTGCGGAACATATGGCCGGGCGCACGATTTGTGCATTGGCGGATGGTGCGGCGGCACCGATCCTGTCCATGCTGAAACATTTCCCGGATGAAGTTCGGGCGCGTTTGGTGGAGAAAGCCGCATGACGACATTGTTTATTAATGACAAGGAAGTAACGGTCGATCCGGGTACGAGCATTCTCGAGGCCTGCCGTCAGCATGGCGTTGATGTACCGTACTTCTGTTATCATCCTGAATTGTCCGTGGCGGCGAATTGTCGCATGTGTCTGGTGGAGGTGGAGGGCTGGAACAAGCCGGCGGCATCCTGCTGTACGCCGGTTTCCGAAGGCATGAAAGTGGCCACGCAGACTGAAAGCCTGAAGAAAGACCGTGAAATGGTCATGGAATACCTGCTCATCCATCATCCGCTGGATTGTCCGGTGTGCGATCAGGGTGGCGACTGCAAGTTGCAGGATTATGCCGTTGAGCATGGTCCGTCGAAGGGCCGCTATGCAGAGCCCAAGCGGGCGGTGGTTAATTATGATCTCGGCCCGTTCGTCAATACCTGCATGACACGCTGCATTCACTGCACGCGCTGTGTGCGTTTTGCCAACGAAGTGGCAGGCACCGGCGATATCGGCATTCTCAATCGCGGCGATCACATGACGATCAATGGCATTGTCGAGGATGCGCTGGAGTCGGAACTGTCTGGTAATCTGCCGGATATCTGTCCGGTCGGTGCATTGCTGGACAAGCCTTCGCATGATGTTTCCCGTCCATGGGAAATGACGCATCATGTCAGCACCTGCACGCAATGTCCGAATGGTTGCGATATCAGCATTGAATCGCGTGGCGATGAAGTTATGCGCATCCGGCCGGTTGAAGGCAGTCCCGAACCATGGATCTGCGATCGCGGTCGTTATGTCTATGATGCGTTTCGCTCCGATGCACGCATTCTTGAGCCGAAAGTGCGTCGTGGTGATACGTTTGAAAGTGTGGACTGGGATGATGCCTTTGCACGGGTTGCCGAGCTGGTCAAGGGCAAGCGCGTCGGTATCGTGTTTTCACCGTGCTGGAGCATGGAAGGGTTGATGTCCATTCGCCTGATGCGTGATGCGGTATTCCCGGATGCCAAGGTGGCATTCGATCTGCATCGTCGCGATATGCGTACGTTTGCCTTTGAAGAAGGCTTCTCCATGACGACCTCGCAGATCGAGGCGGCCGATCAGGTGGTCGTTGTCGGTTCTGATTTGCGTCAGCGTTTGCCGCTGTTGATGCAGCGTTTGCGCAAGCGGGCGCAGAAAGGCCTGCCGGTTTCGCGCATCGGTGCCATGAACTATCGCACCAATATGCAGCTGAGTAATGATGTGCTGATTCGTCCGCGCGACTGGCATGCCGTCATTGCGCGGGCCATGGAACAGGTGCGTCAGCTGGGCAAGACGGCGGCTGGCATGGATGCCTGGCTGGCAGCGGTTGAGGGGCGTCACGAGGCGGGTAAGGTGCTGGCCGATGCCATGATGGCCGATACCTGTGCGTTGATTGTCGGTGAGGAAATTCGTTCGCATGAGGATGCAGCAAGCCTGATTTATGGCATTGATCTGCTCATGCGTGCATGTGGCCATGCTGAACCCGGCAAAGATGGACGCAACCTGATTCCGGAAGAAATGAATGCGCAGATGCTGTCTGGCGTGTTTGGTGATGTGCGTGTCAGCGCGCGTGATCTGTTCGCGGCAGCTTCCGCCGGCGATCTGGATGCATTGCTCCTGGTGGGCAGCGATCCGGTGGGTGACGGCCTGTTTCCTTCGGCAGCCGAGGCGGCTTTGAGCAAGGTGCCGTTGATTCAGATTGGTGCCATTGATGGCGCTGTCGGCGAGCAGGCCGAGGTCAAGTTGCCGGCGGCAGCCTATGCGGAAATTGAGGGCACGTTCCTGAATATGGAAGGGCGCGTGCGTGTAGCCAAAAAACCGGTGAAATCGCTGGGGCAGGAGCGGCCGTTATGGAAAGTCATGATGCGTCTGGCACAAGAGCTTGGTGCAGAGCCGCCGGTTGTTTCACTGGATGAATTACGTGAACAACTGTTCGCGAAGATGCCGGAAGTGAGCAATGCCTGTGCCTCGGCGGCTTGTGATGAATGTCTGGTATCGACAGCACGGCATCGCGATGCTGAAGCCTTGCCGGCCAGTGATGCGTCGGCCTTTGAGCTGGATGTGGTCAGCCGCTATTCGATGTATCGCGAAGGCATGTGGGCGCGGGCATCCGAACTGCTGTCCGAGGCCGGACGCATTCATGCGCTGGATGATGTCATTGCGCATCCCGATACCCTGGCGGTGGCAGGGCTGGAAGCCGGTGAGCTGACGATTACGACGTTCCTTGGCAAGGAAACCTTTAGTGTGGGTACACGGGAAGATGTCAGTCCCGGAGTGATTTATATCGCCAAGCGGGGCGTGGCCGGGCATCTGTCCGATGTGACGTCGGCGCAGCTGAGTGGGGGAGAGTCATGAGTGCGCTCGATATGGCAGCTCAGGCCGGTATCTGGGCTCTGGAAATTCTGGCCATTGCGGTGCCGGTTGCATTGTCGGTTGCCTATATCACTTATCTGGAACGTCGTGTTATCGGCTGGATTCAGGTGCGTAAGGGTTGTAACCGTGTAGGCCCGGCAGGTCTGTTGCAGCCGCTGGCCGATGGCCTCAAACTGTTTCTCAAGGAAACAACGATTCCGACGCGCGCCAATAAGCTGTTGTTTGTCGGTGCACCGATTTTGTCGCTGACACCGGCGCTGGTTGCGTTTGCCGTCGTTCCGTTTGGCGAGACTTCGCTGTTCGGAGTGTGGGATGAACCGCATGTCATGGCTATTTCTCATCTGAATGTTGGGCTGCTGTATATCATGGCTGTTTCCAGTCTGTCGATTTACGGCGTATTGATGGCCGGCTGGGCATCCAACTCCAAATATCCGATCATGGGGGCGATGCGTTCGACCTGCCAGATGATTTCCTATGAAATTTCCATGGGCTTTGGTCTGGTAACCGTAATGATGCTGGCCGGTTCACTGGATCTGGCCGATATCGTACATGCACAGCAAGGTGGTATTTTGCATTGGTATATGATTCCGCTGTTTCCGATGATGCTGGTGTTCTTTATTTCCGGCTGTGCGGAAACCGGACGTACGCCATTCGACCTGACGGAAACCGAGGAAATCGTGGCCGGTTATCATGTGGAGTATTCCGGCATGTGGTTTGCGACATTCTCGCTGGCCGAGTACGGAGCCATGATCATGATCAGTCTGATGACTTCAATTCTGTTCCTGGGCGGCTGGTATGCGCCGATTCCGGCGCTGGATGTCATTCCGGGAACGTTCTGGTTGCTGGCCAAAACCGGTTTTCTGATCTTCCTGTTTATCTGGTTGCGTGCGACGTTCCCGCGTTACCGTTATGATCAGATGATGCGTCTGGGCTGGAAGGTGTTCCTGCCGTGGACGCTGGCATGGATTGCCGTCGTGGGTATCTTTATCTACACGCCGGGTCTGGATTCTATCATTAATTTCTGGATGCCGTGGAGGTAATGGAATGAGCTTGATCAAGCGCACATTCAAGACCTGGCTGCTATGGGAACTGCTGGTGGGTCTGTCCCTGACAGGTCGCTACCTGTTCAAGAAGAAGATTACCGTGGAGTATCCGGAAGAACGCACGCCGCTATCGCCGCGGTTTCGCGGCCTGCATGCATTGCGCCGCTATGAATCTGGCGAGGAGCGTTGCATTGCCTGCAAGCTCTGTGAGGTGATTTGTCCGGCGCTGGCCATCGAGATCGAATCGGAAGAACGTGAGGACGGTACCCGTCGTACGACGCGCTACGATATTGACATGACCAAATGTATTTATTGCGGTTTTTGTCAGGAAGCCTGTCCTGTCGATGCGATTGTGGAGACGCAGGAATTCGAATATGCATCGGAAACGCGCGAGGCATTGTACTACACCAAGGATATGCTGCTGGCTAACGGCGATCGCTATGAAGCGCAGATTGCGGCGAATCTCGCCGCTGATGCGAAATATAGCTGAAGACAGGTTTTAGGAGGGGAAATGCTCGAGTCGGCTTTCTTTTACATGTTCGGTGGACTGGCCATCGTTTCCGCCATGGGCGTCGTGCTGGCACGTAACACCATGCATTCGGTGATGTTCCTGATCTTCTGCTTTTTCAACGCATCCGGCCTGTTTTTCATGCTCGATGCGGAGTTTCTCGGTATCATCATGATTCTGATTTATGTCGGTGCGGTCATGGTGCTGTTCATGTTCGTCATTATGATGCTGGAGGTCAATACGGCCAGGTTGCGCGAAGGGTTCCTGCAGTATCTTCCAACCGGAGCGCTGATCGCCATCGTATTGCTCATTGAGTTTGTCGGTGCATCGCGTTCGGGCGTGTTTACGCAGGGTGCGAAGGCCACGGCCGAGCATTTCGGGCGCGAGGTCAACAATACCGTGGAGATCGGCAAGGTGTTGTATACGAAGTATCTGCTTGGCTTTGAAATTGCGGCCATTATTTTGCTGGTAGCACTGGTGGGCGCCATTGTGATGACGCTGCGAACGCGTAAGGATGCAAAATACCAGAATATTTCCGCTCAGGTGAATGTCCGCAAGGAAGACCGCCTGCGCAAGGTGAGGATGTAATATGGTCGCTTTGTCGGATTATCTGATTATTTCCGCAACGCTGTTTTCACTGGGTGTTATCGGCCTGTTTCTGAATCGCAAGAATGTGATCACGATTCTGATGTGTATTGAATTGATGTTGCTGGCGGTGAATCTGAATCTGGTGGCCTTCTCACATTTTCTGAACGATCTGTCAGGGCAGATTTTTGTCTTTTTCGTATTAACCGTAGCAGCGAGTGAAGTCGCCGTTGGCCTGGCCATCCTGGTAGCTTTTTATCGCACGCGTCGCTCGATCGAGGTCGAGGACATCAATACCTTGCAGGGCTAAGGGGAGGCATGACGTGCATGAGACTGCATTAACGTTGAATACCACCGAGTTGCTGGCGATTCCGGCGTTGCCTTTAGTGGCAGCCTTGCTGGCCGGCCTGTTCGGTTGGGCCCTGAAGGAGAAACTGACGCACTGGATCTGCTGTCTTGGCGTCATTGGTTCGGCCATCCTGTCTATTGATGTATTCATGCAGGTACAGGCAGGCGCTTCATTCTATGGCAATTACTGGACCTGGATGCTATCGGACAAGTTCGTTGTGCCGGTAGGCATGATGATCGACCGGCTGACGGCCATCATGATGGTGACGGTTACGATCGTGTCTGCCTGTGTGCATGTATATACGATCGGCTATATGCATAACGATCCGGGCTACACTCGTTTCTTTTCCTATATTTCCGCCTTTACCTTCTCCATGCTGGTGCTGGTCATGGGCAACAATTTCTTCACGCTGTTTTTCGGCTGGGAGGCCGTGGGTTTGTTCTCCTACCTGCTCATCGGTTTCTGGTTCAAGCGTGAGAGTGCCAATTTTGCCGCATTGAAAGCGTTTATCGTCAATCGCGTCGGCGATTTCGGCTTTGCCATCGGTATTCTGGCCGTATGGTATTATTTCGGCACCGTCGATTATCGTGAAGTGTTCGGCATGGTGCCGGACTTTGTGGCGCAGCATGTTTCGCTGCATTTCATGGGCTGGGAAGTGACAGCCATTACGTTCATATGCCTGGCACTGTTTATCGGCGCCATGGGCAAGAGTGCGCAGGTGCCGTTGCATGTGTGGCTGCCGGATTCCATGGAAGGCCCGACACCGATTTCCGCCCTGATCCATGCCGCAACGATGGTGACGGCCGGTGTATTCATGGTCGCGCGCCTGTCGCCGATGTTTGAGTTTTCCGAAACGGCACTGGCCACGGTGACTGTTGTCGGTGCCATCACGGCCTGGATGTGCGCCACCATCGGTCTGGTGCAGAACGATATCAAACGCGTTATTGCCTATTCCACCTGTTCGCAGCTGGGCTATATGTTTGTGGCCTGTGGTGTGTCAGCCTATTCGGTGGGTATTTTTCATCTCATGACGCATGCCTATTTCAAGGCATTGCTGTTCCTGGCTGCCGGTTCCGTCATTCACGGCATGATGGCCAAGCAGGATATTCGTATCATGGGTCAGTTGCGCCGCTTTATGCCGGTTACCTATATCACGATGCTGATTGGTGCGCTGGCGCTGGCTGGCCTGCCACCGTTTGCCGGCTACTGGTCCAAGGATCTGATTATCGAGGCGGCGGCTGTGCGCGGCATGGGCTGGAGCAGTGAGCTGGCCTACTGGTGCGTGCTGACCGGCGTGTTCATGACGGCATTTTATACCTTCCGCATGTTCTTCCTGACGTTCCACAATTCCGACCGTGTGCCGGACAAGATCAAGGCACATGTGCATGAATCGCCGAAGGTTATCACCGTGCCGCTATTGATTTTGTCGGTGGGCGCCATCGGGGCCGGTTTCTGGGGCGTATCGGTTGGTCTGGCCGATGCGGAAGTCATTCACGGTTATTTCGCCAATTCGATTTTCGTGCTGGATGCGCATAATCCGCTGCTCACACTGGAAGAAGCGGAAACCAACCATACGCTTGGTTTCTTCACGCATTACGGCCCGCTGCTGCTGGCGCTGGCCGGCATTGCTCTTGCCTGGTTCATGTATTTCCGTGAAACGGCCATGCCGGCGAAACTGGCGGCGGCATTTCCGCGCGTGCACGATTTTCTGCTCAACAAATGGTACTGGGACGAATTGTTCGACAAGCTGTTTGTGCGTCCTGCCCGTTGCCTGGGTACGATGCTGTGGCAGAAGGGCGATCTGGACATGATCGACAGGGGCATGATTCACGGTGGTATCGTCGATTCGATCAAGTCGGGGGCCGCGCGTATGCGCGCCATGCAGACGGGCATGGTCTACCACTATGCCTTTGCCATGGTTATCGGCGTGTTCGGCTTTCTGACCTATCTGTTGTTGAAGGCTTAACGGGGAGACTGGGAAATGGATTTGCATAATGTTCTGGATTTTCCGATTCTGTCTCTGAGTATTTTTCTGCCCAGTCTAGGGGCATTGTTCATCTGGCTGTTTGTCAAGGGTGATGATGCCGTGCGCTGGTCGGCACTGGCGGTATCCGTTGCCACATTCCTGGTGACATTGCCGTTGGCGCTGAGCTTTGATACGACAACGGCGCATATGCAGTTCGAGGAATTTCATCGCTGGATTCCGGCATTCAACATCAATTATCAGCTTGGTGTGGATGGCATTTCAATGCCGTTTATTTTGTTGACCAGTCTGTTGACGGTGATTTGCATCATCTCTGCCTGGGAATGCATCAAGACGCGCGTGAAGGAATACATGCTGGCATTTCTGGTGCTGGAAACAACGCTGATCGGTGTGTTCAGTGCGCTGGATGCCGTATTGTTCTATTTCTTCTGGGAAGCGATGCTGATTCCGATGTACCTGATTATTGGTGCCTGGGGCGGCAAGAATCGCGTTTATGCGACGATCAAGTTCTTCCTGTATACGCTGGCCGGTTCCGTGCTGATGCTGGTGGCGCTGCTGGCCATGTATTTCAAGGCCGGGCATACGTTCAGCATGCTTGCCTTTATGGATTATCCGTTTGATTTCACCTGGCAGTTCTGGATCTGGATCGCGTTCTTCATTGCTTTTGCCGTGAAGGTGCCGATGTGGCCGGTACATACCTGGTTGCCGGATGCGCATACCGAGGCGCCGACGGCCGGTTCGGTGATTCTGGCCGGTATCTTGCTGAAAATGGGCGCGTACGGCTTTTTGCGCTTTTCACTGCCGATGTTGCCCGATGCCTCGCAGTATTTCGTTCCGTTTGTCGTGGCGCTGAGCCTGATTGCGATCATCTATATCTCGCTGGTGGCCATGATGCAGCAGGATATGAAGCGGTTGATTGCCTATTCATCGATTGCGCATATGGGCTTTGTCACGCTGGGCACGTTTATGTTCACGCAGCCTGCTGTGGAAGGTGCGATTATCGGCATGATTAGTCATGGCTTTGTGGCCGCCGCACTGTTCCTCTGTGTGGGGGTCATGTATGACCGCCTGCATACGCGCGAAATTGCCGATTATGGCGGCGTGGTTAATGTCATGCCGGTATTTGCAGCGGTCATGATGCTGTTCTGCATGGCCAATGTGGCACTGCCGGGAGCTTCGGCGTTTATCGGTGAAATCATGGTGCTCATCGGCACCTTTGATGCTTCGGCAGTGGCACAGGCGCAACTGGGCATCGTATCCTCCAAATGGATTGCTATTGGTGCGGCCACATCGGTTGTGCTCTCGGCATGCTATACGTTGTGGATGTACAAGCGGGTCATTATGGGCGACCTGACCAAGGATACGGTCAAGGGCATGCCGGATATGAATATGCGCGAATTCGGCTATTTCGTCCCACTGATTCTGCTGGTGGTATGGCTGGGACTTTATCCGTTGCCTGTACTGGATGTGATGCACGAATCCGTATCGCACCTGATTGCCCAGGCGACGACAAGTAAACTGGATGCGGCAGCGGCACTGGCACAGAATCTGCCAGTGCAGCAGCTGGCCGTGCATTAAGGAAGAATCACGATGGCTAATGTAACATTCCCGTTTCCCTTCCCGGAACATCTGATTGCGCTGCTGCCGGAAATGGTTGTGGCCGTGATGGCGATGTTCCTGCTGTTGTTCGATCTGTTTGTGCCTAAGGAGCGCAAGTCGCTGACGGCCTGGCTTGCTGCGGCCACGGCGATTATCGGTGGTTTCGCCGCCCTGCAGGTTATGGGCGCGGACACGATGGTGGCTTTCTATGGCATGTTTGTACTCGATCCGTTTGCTGTGTTCTCCAAGGTGCTGATCTGTGCAGGTACGGCGCTGGGCATCATTCTGTCCATCGATTATATGAAGGATGAGGAGAATGTCGGCGAATATTATGTGCTGATGCTGTTTGCCATGCTGGGCATGATGCTCATGGTCTCGGCCAATAATTTCATCACCATGTATCTCGGTCTGGAACTGATGGCCTTGTCGGTTTATGTGCTGGTCGGTTATCAGCGGGATACCTTGCGTTCCAGCGAAGCGGCACTGAAGTATTTTATTCTCGGCTCATTGTCTTCGGGCATGCTGCTTTATGGTGTAACCTTCCTTTACGGTGTATCCGGAAGCTTTGACTTCAAGTTCATCGGGGATGCGCTGGCGCAAGGCGGCAGCAGTGCGCATGCAGCCACGCTGCTCGGTCTGGTGTTTGTGGTTGCGGGACTGGCCTTCAAGGTATCCATGGCGCCGTTCCATATGTGGACGCCCGACGCCTATGAAGGTGCGCCGACGCCGATCACTGCATTCATGTCGGTGGCGCCGAAAGTCGCTGGTTTTGTCATTTTTATCCGCATTCTTGTCGATGCGCTGCCTGCCGTGCAGCACGAAGCCATGATGATTCTGACCTGGATGGCCATACTGACGATGGCGATCGGCAATCTGGCAGCCATTGCCCAGCGCAACATCAAGCGCATGCTGGCCTATTCGACGATCGGCCATGTCGGTTTTGTCACGCTGGGCCTGATTGCCGGCAACAGTGAGGGCTATGCGGGCATTCTGGTTTACCTGTCCATTTACCTGTTCATGACCATGGGCGCCTTTGCCATCATCATTCTCATGCGCCGTGAAGGCATTCAGGGCGAGTTGCTGGACGATTTTGCAGGCTTGTCGCAGGTGCGCCCGGGTTATGCACTGGCCATGGGTTTGTTGCTGTTTTCCATGGCCGGCATTCCGTTCCTCGGCGGTTTCTGGGCGAAGTATGCGGTGTTTATTGCCGCCGTGCAGGCCGGTCATGTTTATCTGGTGCTGTATGCGCTGCTGTTTTCCGCTGTGGGTGCGTTTTATTATATCCGCGTGGTCAAATACATTTATTTCGATGAAGCGCGCGTGGCATTTAATTTCAATGACAGTGCCGTCATGCAGGCCACGGTTGTGGTCATGACACTCGTTATTGTGGCGCTGGGCCTGTATCCCGACCCGCTCATGGGGCTGTGTGCTTCGGCGGTAGCCGGACTGATCTAGGTAGTATCCCGCAGTCAGGAAGATTCGTGCTTGCATCGGCAGGCGCATGACGCTATAAATCGCGCCCCTTTGAGATCATTGGGCTCATTGAACAGGAGATTGAACGTGAAAGCTGGCATTCATCCAGAATATGTTGCATCCAAGGTAACCTGCTCCTGCGGGAACACCTTTGAAACCCGCTCGACGAAGGGCGATTTCCGCGTGGAAATCTGCTCGGCATGCCATCCGTTTTATACTGGCAAGCAGAAGATTGTGGATACCGAAGGTCGCGTAGAGCGCTTTTACAAGAAATACGGCAAGCCTGGCAAGGCAGCCTGAGTATATTGGAGTTATCGATGTACGCTGTAATCAAAACAGGCGGCAAACAGTACCGCGTCCAGGAAGGCGATGTATTGCGAGTCGAAAAGCTGGGTGTTGAAGCCGGCGAAAAGGTAACCTTTGACGACGTATTGCTCGTCGGTGAAGGCGAGGCGATCAAGGTTGGCGCTGATGTGGCCAAGGCCAAGGTCACCGCGGTTGTAACCGAAGAAGGTCGCGGCAAGAAAGTGGTGATTTTCAAGAAGCGTCGCCGCAAGAATTATCGTCTGACCAAGGGCCACCGGCAGGATTATACCGCGGTGCGCATTGAGAAGATCACAAAACCGCGTGCAGCGAAAGCTGCGGCTGCAGACAAGGAGTAAACCATGGCACATAAAAAAGCAGGTGGTTCCAGTCGTAACGGACGCGATTCCAATTCGAAACGATTGGGCGTGAAGAAATATGGCGGCGAAGCCGTACGCGCGGGCAATATCCTCGTGCGTCAGCGTGGCACCAAGATTCGTCCGGGTGAGAATGTCGGCTGTGGCAAGGACTACACCCTGTTTGCATTGATTGATGGCAATGTGGAGTACTTCAAGAGTGCGGGTCGTACAACGGTACGTGTGACTGCCTGAAGTCAGGGATTGTCGGAATTGTAAAAAGGGGTGCGACTGGCGCACCCCTTTTTTTGTTGTGTGGTAAAGGTTGGATTTTGATTTACAAGAGTTCCGTGGTGTAATACAGCATGCGTTTTATTGATGAAGTGAAGATTGAGGTCCGGGCGGGCAATGGCGGAGCCGGTTGCGTGTCGTTCCGGCGTGAGAAATATATACCCAAGGGCGGGCCGGACGGTGGTGATGGTGGCCGTGGCGGGCATGTTATTCTCGTTGCCAGCACGCGCAAGAACACGTTGCAGGAGTTGTATTTGCGCAAGCGCCTGATGGCCAAAAACGGGCAGCCCGGCATGGGTTCAGATTGCCACGGACGCAATGCGGAGGATATCGTTATCGAGGTGCCGGTGGGCACCATCGTCAAGGATGAGGAAGGGCATGTGCTCAAGGATTTGTCGGTAGCCGATGAGCGCTATGTATTGGCGCGTGGCGGCGAAGGTGGCCTGGGTAATGCGCATTTTGCGACCAGTACCAATCGTGCACCGCGCTATGCTCAACCGGGCGGGGAGGGTGAATCAGGGATTCGCCTGCTGGAACTGAAGATCATGGCCGATGTCGGCCTGGCCGGCTTGCCCAATGCCGGCAAGTCGACATTTCTCTCGAGCATTTCCAATGCCAGACCGAAAATCGCCGATTATCCGTTTACAACGCTGGCCCCATCGCTGGGGCAGGTGTTTATGGATGATGGCGATGGCTTTGTCGTGGCCGACATCCCGGGGCTAATTGAGGGTGCGCATGAAGGCAAGGGCTTGGGCTCCCGTTTTCTGCGCCATCTGGAGCGGACGGCATTTATCCTGCATCTGGTGGATGCATCCTGTTTCGAAGGCAAGTCGATCAGCGAGCAGGTGCGAGAGATTGAGCATGAGCTGCAGGGTTATGGTTCGACGGTGGCGGAAAAACCACGCATCCTGGTGCTGAACAAGATCGATCTGCTGGATGAACAGGGCATTGTCGCAGCCATGGATGAGGCTCGCAGCTTTGCCTTGCCAGTGCATGCCATTTCGGCTGTCAGTGGCGCCGGTGTACAACGGCTGCTGCACGAGGTATATGACAGTCTGCTGCAGATCAGGGAGTATGCGGCTACCGGAAAACAGACGAAAGAGGACTCAATTGATTCAGGACAGGAATGATCTGCACAAGGTCAGGCGTATCGTGGTCAAGATCGGCAGCTCGTTGCTGGCTGATCCGAAAGGCGGTATTCGCCAGCCGGTTATCGATGCGCTGGCTGATGAGCTGGAAGCATTGATGCGCCGCGGCATGGAAGTGGCGGTGGTGACATCCGGTGCCGTTGCGCTGGGCTGTGTGCGGCTGGGCTGGACGGACCGGCCATTAACGGTGCATGAGAAACAGGCTGCCGCAGCTATCGGTCAGCCCAAGCTGATGCGCGCCTATGGTAATGCCTTTGCCAGGCATGATCGTCTCGTGGCGCAGATGTTGCTGACCAAGGATGATCTGCGGCATCGTCGCCGTTATCTGAATGCCAGCAATACCAGCGAAACGCTGTTTTCCGCTGGCGCCGTGCCCATTGTCAATGAAAACGACACCGTTGTTGTCGAGGAGATTAAGTTCGGGGATAACGATTCGCTGGGTGCACTGGTCAGCCTCGTTATTGATGCCGATCTGCTGGTCATGCTGACTGATGTAGACGGCATGTTTGACAAGCCTCCGGCCGAGTATGCCGATGCGCAGCGCTTTGATGTCGTGCGGCACTTGACGGCCGATATTATCAGGGCTGCTGGTGGTTCGGGCTCGTCGTTCGGTACCGGAGGCATGGCCAGCAAGATGAACGCTGTGCGTATCAGTACGCGCGGCGGCGTGCTTTCGGCTATCGTCAACGGACATCAGCCCGGTGTATTAACGGCACTGCTTAATGGCGAACAGGTTGGCACGCTGTTTTTGTGTGGCAGCGACCGCCGCAGAAGGCGTCAGCACTGGATTGCTGATCTGTTGCGGCCTGTCGGACGCCTGATCGTGGATGAAGGCGCCGAGCAGGCACTGCTGCAGCGCGGCAGCAGCCTGTTGCCGGTTGGCGTGACGGCTGTCGAAGGCGTGTTTGATAAAGGTGAATGCATCGATATTGTCGGTAGCCACGGGGTCATTGCACGTGGCCTGAGCAATTACAGTGCCGAAGACCTGCGCAAGATTCGAGGCCATTCCAGTCACAATATTGAACGCATTCTCGGTTATAAGGATTTTTCCTCGGTGATTCACCGTGATAATCTGGTGCTGTTGCACCAGGGAACAGGAGAAGAACATGACGCATGATACTGCTGCACTGATGCAAACGCTGGGCATACAGGCAAGAGATGCTGCCGCCGCCATGCGTATGGCCGATACGCGGGCCAAGAACAGAGCTTTGCAGAATGCTGCCGCCATTCTGCGGCGCGACATGGATGAGATTCTTTCGGCCAATGCGCTGGATATTCAGGCCGCCGAAGCCAACCATCTCGATGCGGCGCTGGTGGACCGCCTGTTGCTCAATGGCGATCGGGTGGAGGCCATGGCCGAAGGTCTGGAGCAGATTGCAGCACTGGCCGATCCGATCGGTGCCATTGATCAGCTGCGTTATCGTCCGTCCGGTATTCAGGTCGGACATATGCGCGTGCCGTTGGGCGTTATCGGGATTATTTATGAATCGCGTCCCAATGTGACAGCGGATGCCGCAGGCCTTTGTCTGAAGTCGGGCAATGCAGCCATTCTGCGTGGTGGTTCGGAGGCCATCCATTCCAACCGCGCCATTGCCGCCTGTATGCGTCGGGCCCTGGTTGATGCCGGTTTGCCGCAGGATGCCGTGCAACTGATTGATGCTACCGATCGTGCCTGGGTCGGTGAGTTGTTGCGTAGTGATGATTATGTGGATGTGATTATCCCGCGTGGTGGTCGTTCGCTGATCGAACGGGTAGCGGCGGAATCACGGGTGCCGGTTATCAAGCACCTGGACGGCATCTGCCATGTCTATATCGATGCCGCTGCCGATTACGACAAGGCCGTGGCCATTGCTATCAACGCCAAAACGCATCGCTATGGCGTTTGCAATGCCATGGAGACATTGCTGGTGCATGAGCAGAAAGCAGCGCGCGTCCTGCCGGAGATTTCCCGCCTGCTGGCGGAAAAAGGTGTGGAGATTCGCGGCTGTGAGCGAACCTGTGCCTTGCTGGTCGGTGAATCGCATGTGTGTCCGGCCAGTGAGGAGGACTGGGCGACGGAATACCTGGCGCCCGTGCTGGCTATTCGTGTGGTCGACAGCCTGCAGACGGCCATGGATCATATTGCCCGTTACGGATCGGGGCATACCGATGCAATTGTCACCGAGGACTATCATGCCGGTCAGCTGTTTCTTCGAGAGGTAGATTCCTCGTCGGTCATGTGGAATGCCAGTACGCGTTTTGCCGATGGTTTCGAATACGGCCTGGGAGCGGAAATCGGCATTTCGACGGACCGTCTGCATGTGCGTGGTCCGGTTGGTCTGGAAGGGCTGACGACGCAGAAATGGATCGTGCTGGGCAACGGCGAGGTGCGTCAGTAGTTGAGACAGCGCATCATCGGCTTGTTTGGCGGAAGTTTCGATCCGCCGCATCTGGGGCATTTGGCTCTGGCGCAGCAGGCGCTGGCGCATCGCCTTGTGGATGAAGTCTGGCTGGTGCCGGTGGGGCAGCCTGTGCATCGTCGTCTGTCCGGTTGTGCCGATGGCGAACTACGGGCGCAATGGTTGCGGCAGATGACGGCGAAGATGCCGTCAGTGCACGTGTGGGATTGGGAAGTACGTCAGCCGCATGCGGTGGCGGCGATTGAAACCCTGCGTGCCTTTACGCAGGCTTATCCGCAGGATCGGTCGGTATGGCTGATGGGGGCGGATGCGTTGCAGGGCTTCGAGCGCTGGATTGGCTACCCCGAACATCGCCGCTATTGCGATCTGGTGGTGTTTGCCCGTGTCGGTTGTGCATTGCCACATATTGATGGTTGGCAACAGCTATCCGAACAGGCCTGGCCTGCACGGCAGGGGTCGGGGCATGTGCTGTATATGCAGGCGCCCTTGCCGGATATTTCCGCCACGGAACTGCGTCGTCGTTTACGGGCAGGTGAGTCCGTTGCGGGTATGGTGGATGAAACGATTATGGATGAATTGCGATGCCGTTATGGGGTATCGGACGGGCATGACTCTGCCCGTCACAAGGAGTAAGTGTGAGCAAGGAAGATATTCAGGCCTATGAGCAGTTGACCGAGTCGGTGGTGATGGCGCTGGAGGATAAGAAAGCGCAGCAGATTCTGGTCATTGATGTACGTGGTCGCTGCGATTTCGCCGACCGCTTTGTTATTGCGACCGGTCGTTCGGATCGTCAGCTCAAAGCGTTGGCGCAATCGGTGAGTGAAGCGGCGCATCAGCATGGTCTGGCGGCCAAGGTGGAAGGGCTGGAGGCTATGGAATGGTTGCTCGTCGACCTTGGTGATGTGGTTGTACACCTGTTCCTGCCGGAAGTTCGGGAAAGCTTTCAGCTTGAGCATTTGTGGTCGCAACCGGATTCGCTCGCCGGAGAAGGCTGACGATACATGCATATTCGGCTGTTTGCAGTGGGCAAGGGGCGCTCCGAACTGGTGGCATTCGAGTCGGATTTTCTGCGTCGCATGCGCCCGTTTGCTGATGTGCAGCTGATTGAATTGCCGGAGGGACGCGGCAAGCAGGGCGCGCAGGTGCGCCAGCAGGAAGGAAAACGCATTCTTTCCCGCGTGGCTGAGGGTTTTATCCTGTTTGATGAACGCGGGAAGGTGCTTTCCAGCAGGCAGTGGGCTGCATTTTTCGAGCGCCAGCCTGGCAATGCCCGGCTGGATTTCGTCATTGGCGGCGCTTCTGGCGTGAGTGAACAGGTGCGTGGGAAGGCGACACAGTGCTGGAGCCTTTCCGGCCTGACATTGCCGCATCAACTGGTACGGCCACTGGTGCTGGAACAGTGTTATCGCGCCTTTACGATTATCCACGGCCATCCGTATCATCGCGAATGATGCTGCGCTTTCTTTTATATGGTTGTCTGCTGATATTGCCTGCGCTGATACTGTCGCAGCCTGTCTATGCCGCAGACAAGGCAGCACAGCAGAAGCTCGAACAGATCAAGCAGGAACGTCAGCGACTGACGCATCTGCGTCAGCAACTGGAAGGGCGCCTGGGTACACTGGCTCAGGAAATGCGGCGTTTCGATCGCCAGCTGGTGGCAGCCAGTGCTGAAAGCCGGCGTGCCAGCAAGGCGTTTCGGGAAGTCGATGCGCGGGTCAGGGCATTGCAGAAACAGCGACAACAACTGGAAGCACAGGCAGAAGCCCTGAAAGAACAGCTGCTCAATGAGTCGGTAGTGGCCTGGAAACATGCCGGGCAGTTTTCCGCCTGGCAGATGCTTCTCAGCGGCGTGTCGATGAGCGATGTTCCACACCGACGTTATATGTTGCATCGGGTCATGCAAACGCAGCAGGAAAATCGCATGGCCCTGCAACTGAACGCGCGCCAGCTGGCTGAGGTGGAGACGGAACTGGCCGCACAGAAGGAAGCATTGCGCAAAACGGCCGAGGAAAAACGGGCAGCCGAGCAAGCGTTGAAGCGGCAGATTGCCGCCAAGCGAGAGCTGATTCGCCGCATCGAATCGGATGTGCATCTGAAACGACAGCAGGATCGACAGCTGGCCCGCGAGGAACAGGCATTGCTGGATTTGTTGCAGGGCATCAGAAAGGGGCTGTTGAAGCTGGAAC
Organism: uncultured Zetaproteobacteria bacterium; assembly: GCA_964613235.1. Classification (GTDB taxonomy): domain Bacteria; phylum Pseudomonadota; class Zetaproteobacteria; order Mariprofundales; family Mariprofundaceae; genus J005. The sequence continues at coordinate 24,101 of CAZTGM010000019.1, forward strand.
TGCAAGTTGCAGGCCGCAAGCAGATTCGGAAAATGAAAGGGCGTTTGCCATGGCCGTTGAAGGGCAAAATCGTGGCCAGTTTCGGCTCGCGTTCTACACCAAACCGGCCGCGACTGGCTGGTGTGGAACTGGCGCCTTATGGCTCACATGAAGTGCGCGCCATTGCAGCAGGGCAGGTTCGTTATGCGGACTGGTTTGGTGGGTACGGTCTGATGATGATCGTCGATCATGGCGATGGTATCCTCAGTGTTTATGCGCATAATAATGCGCTCTACTGGCAGGTTGGTGACTGGATTGATCAGGGGGAGCGCCTGGCAACAGCCGGCAATACCGGCTGGAGCAGCAAGGTACGCCTCTATTTCGAACTCAGGGATCAGGGCAGGGCTGTGAATCCCAAGCGTTGGTGCAGGCGATAAGTTTTTGAGAGATGGAGCAGGGATATGAATAGAAAGAACCGCCGCATGATTTTGATGAGCGGATTTGCAATCGTGGCTGTCACGGCGATGCTGGCCTGGAATCCCGGCCACGGTTATCAGCAGGCACAGGCTGCGACTGACTACCGGCAGTTGCAGAAATTCTCGCAGGTCATGGAAATGGTGCGCCGTTCCTATGTCAAGGAAGTCAGTGATGAAGAACTCATTGATGGTGCACTGGCCGGCATGCTATCGCATCTCGATCCGCATTCGGTATATCTGAACAAGGATATGTACAGCCAGATGCAGGTCGATACGACCGGAGAATTCGGCGGTATCGGTATTGAAATCACGGCAGCCGAAGGCGGCATTCGTATCGTAGCACCGATCGAGGATACGCCCGGTGACAAGGCTGGTCTGCATGCCGGCGATCTGATTATCAAGATCGATGACGAACTGGCACGTGACCTTTCCCTGCCGGAGGCGGTCAAGCATATGCGCGGCAAACCAGGGACGCCGGTGGTGTTGACGATTTTCCGTGAAGGGGCGGATGCACCGTTCGAGGTCAAGGTCATTCGTGATATTATCCATGTGAAGTCGGTAAAAAGTGATTTTCTGGATAATGATTTTGTGTATTTGCGTGTTACCCAGTTCCAGGAAAAAACGGCTGAACTGTTGCAGCAACAGCTTGCAGATTTGCAGAAGCGTGCGGGCAAGCCGTTTGCCGGCGCCGTATTGGATTTGCGTAATAATCCAGGCGGTTTGCTGGATCAGGCCGTGAAGCTATCAGACCTGTTTCTGGAAAAGGGCAATATCGTCAGTACCAAGTCGCGTGTTGGCAAAAACCTGTCCTTCGATGCCACACCCGGCGATATCCTGCATGGCAAGCCGCTGATCGTGCTGATCAATCAGGGTTCGGCATCGGCATCGGAAATTGTCAGTGGTGCGTTGCAGGACCATCACCGGGCCGTTTTGCTCGGTGTGAAGAGCTTCGGCAAGGGGTCGGTGCAGTCGGTGGTGCCGTTGCAGGATGGTACGGCCATCAAGGTAACGACGGCATTGTATTATACGCCGAGCGGTCGTTCGATTCAGGCCACCGGCATTGAGCCGGATATCCGCGTAGAGTTCGTGCCATTGCCGCCGGCGGAAAAGAAAAAGAAAATCCCCGGTATTTCCGAGCGAGACCTGAAAGGCCACTTAAGTAACGGCAATGGCAAGCCGGCAAAGAAGAAAACCGCTTCGAAGTCACTGGTCAATGAAAAAATGAAACAGCGTTTGCAGCGCGATATCCAGCTGCAACGGGCGCTGGATCTGCTAAAGGGGCTGCATGCCCTGCAGAGCTAATCTTCGCCTCGTGATCTTGCGGACCGTACAGGCCGGGTAAGTCCGTGTCAGAACAGCAGCATGCGGTGGAAGGTCGGCCCTGGTGGCTGATCCTGCCACTGGCCTTGCTGGTGGTCGGCGTTGTCGCGGCTATTGTCTTTCAGTCCGCACCCGACCAGTCCCCGGAAGTAACGCCACAGGTGCAGGTTCCGCCGGCATTTGAGGATTTTCCCCGCCTGCCGGTGATGCCGGAGCCGGCAGTACCGCAGGTCGAGGAACCTTCAGCTGAGGAGCCTGCCTTGCCGGATGTGTCTGCCCGACCGGAAAAGGGGCTGGCCTTGATCATGGACGATATCGGTTATGACCGGCAGGCCCTGCAGCGCCTGCTGGATCTGAAAATTCCGATGGCCATTTCGGTTTTGCCCGATGCACCCCTGGCCAGGCAAAGTGCGCTCATGGCGCATCAGGCGGGGCAACTGGTCATGCTGCATCTGCCCATGGAGCCGGAGAACCCGTATCTCGGTCGCCATATGTCCGATGCTTTTCTGTATACGGGCATGGATGAACAGCAGTTGCGTCAGGTGTTTGAGGCGGACCTGGTGCATGTGCCATTTGTCGAGGGCGTGAACAATCACATGGGTTCGCGCCTGACGCAGCAGCCTGAGCCCATGCAATGGGTTATGGATGTATGCCGCGAGCACGGGCTGTTTTTTGTGGATTCGCGTACGCACAAGGATTCCGTGGCTGCGCAGGCGGCCAGGGATGCGGGCATTGCCTGGGCATCGCGCCGACTGTTCCTCGATCACCGTACCGATCCTGACGCATTGCAGGCAGCCTGGGACAAGGCCGTGGCCTGCGCCGAGCATCAGCGTTGCATTCTCATTGCGCATCCGCACAAGGAAACGTTACAGTTTCTGGAGTCCGTATTCGGCGAAGGGAAAACATATCCGATGACTGAACTGAAACAGTTTCTGCATCCGGCGGCATCGTCATGATGGCTGCATTGCGTAAATACCTGATTGCCGGCGTCGTGGCGCTGACGCCATTGCTGGTTACCGTGGCCATTATCAACTGGCTGCTGGATCTTTCCGACAAGGCAGTGGCTCTGGTGCCGCCGCAATACCGGCCGGATGTATTGCTTGGCATCGACATGCCCGGTCTGGGTGTGCTGGTGGCACTGGCGTTCATCATTCTGGTCGGCGCCATTACTAGTCATTTCATCGGCAGCAGCATTATCCACATGATCGATCGCCTGATGGAGCGCATCCCGCTGGTACGTACGATCCACAAGGCCACGCGCCAGTTGCTGGATGCCCTGTTCAGCGATACCTCCAAGGCCTTCAAGGAAGTGGTCATGGTGCAGTTCCCGCAGCGCGGACGCTGGGTCATCGGCTTTGTTACCGGTGAGGGCCATTTGCCGGCACATGGTGGCGGCGATCATTATATTGCCGTGTTCATTCCGTCCACGCCGTTGCCGACGACTGGCTGGTTATTGTTTGTCGAGCCATCGGAGATAGTGCACATGGATGTGTCGGTAGAGGACGGCATGAAACTGGTCTTGTCCGGCGGTGTCTTGCCGCTGGATGCATCCGGAAATGCTGAAGGTACGGAACGCAGAGAGGGGAGCCATGACGGATAAGGAGCAGCAGGCCAAAGGCGTGGAGGATATTTCCGCACGACGTATGCAGAAACTGGCGGATGAGAATCGCGAGTTACGGCAATATGTGGCCGATGTCATGCAACGCCTGCGGGCCAATGAACAACTGTTTTCCCGTTTGTTCGCGCTGGAATCCCAGGTATTGAAATCGACCGATCCCGAGGATATGTGTTTTTCGCTGCTGCGCGGCCTGCGCTCGCAGTTCGATCTGGATTTTGTGCGTTTCTGGTTTGATCGCTCCAGCTTCATGGGCAACCGTGCCTTGCAGGATCTTTCCGAACGTGATCTGGTCTGGGTTGAGCAGGGCGAAATCGAGGCCATGGGTTTGCATCGTCAGCAGGTATGCTTGCTTAAGCTTGCTGGCGAACACGGTTTCGACTGGCTGATGCCGCATGATGCCCATCTCGGTTCGGTGGCCTTGCTGACCCTGGGGGATCTGGCGCGACCGTTCGGTGTGCTGGGGCTGGGCTCGATTGATGGCGATCGCTTTGCACCGGAGCAGGGCACGGATTTCCTGCATCATCTGGCGCAGGTGATTGGTTTGTCACTGGAAAATGCCGTGGCGCAGGAGCGGCTGGCACGCCATGCCATTCGCGATTCGCTGACCGGCACGCATAACCGCCGTTTCCTGCAGCATCAGAGCCTGCAGCCCTTATCGCAGTGGTTCGGCAAGGGCTGTCCGGTCAGTTGCATTTATCTGGATGTTGACGGCTTCAGGCGCATGCTGGCTGAGACGGATGATCAGGGCGAGGCGGTGCTGCAGGCCTTGTGTGAGTGTGTGCGGACACAAAGCCGTGCACAGGACCCGTTGATCCGCGTGGGCGATGATGAGTTTGTATTGTTGCTGCCCGGCTGTGCCGAGGACAAGGCTGGTGATATCGCGGCGCGTCTGCTGGCACAGATTCAGCAGCAGGAACTGGCGGGCATGTCCGTTTCCGTCAGTCTGGGACTGGCACATTCTGCGGCGAGTGAAGATCTGTCGGTCAAACAGCTTATCGATCAGGCCGACAAGGCGATGTATGTGGCCAAGGCGCTCGGCGGCGGACGAGTGGAACATTTTCAGGATGACTAGGGCCTGATTCCTGATGTCATTGCAAGAGGCGATGGCTGCATTTCTGCAGGAACTGGCACAAATTCGCCTGGCTTCCGAACATACCGTGGCGGCCTATCGTCGTGATTTGCGGAACTTTGCCGAACATTGCGGTGAGATAGCATTGCAGCAGGTGCAGCGGATGCATGTGCAGGACTGGCTGGTCGCCGCACATGCCAGGGGGCTGGCAGCCAGTACGCTGGCGCGGCGCCTGTCGGCATTATCCAGCTTCTTTGATTATTGTGAACGCGAAGGTCTGTGCGGAATGAATCCGTGTGCCGGCGTGCATCCGCCGAAAAGGCCCAAACGTTTGCCGCGTGCCCTGCCGCCGGAGCAGACTTCTGCCTTGCTGCATGCGACAGATCGCAGCAGTGATGTGCGCGATCTGGCCCTGCTTGCCGTGATGTACGGTTGCGGCCTGCGTGTGTCCGAAGTGGTGGGGCTAAATCTGGATGACCTCGATTTGCAGCAACTGGAATTGCGTGTGTTCGGCAAGGGACGCAAGGAGCGCGTGGTTCCGCTGCCGGAGAAGGCGGCGGCATTCGTGCAGGACTATCTGGCGGAGCGCGTGGCGGCGGGTGATGAGCTGGCTGTGTTTCTCAACCAGCGCGGTAGGCGATTATCCGTACGCAGTGTGCAGCGCATGCTCAAGGAACGCGCATTGCAGACCGGCGCGGATATGTCGGTGACCCCGCATCGTCTGCGCCATTCCTTTGCTACGCACCTGTTGGCCGGTGGCGTGGATCTGCGAGCTATTCAGGAGCTTTTGGGTCATGCCTCGCTGGCCACAACTGAGCGCTACACGCACCTCGACATAGCCCGACTGACCGAGGCGTATGACCGGGCGCATCCCAGAGCAAAAAAACGTTCGCGGGATAAGTCATGAGTGTAAATATTCAGAGCAATGCCCG
>CAZTGM010000020.1:0-29419 GCA_964613235.1 uncultured Zetaproteobacteria bacterium
GCTACCGATATTGCGATTTTTCAGGGAACGCCCGTATCTTGCGTGACTTTTACTTTTTCTTTCTGTTAATCTGCCGGTCTGTTCCGACATGCGGGCAAGCGTCTGCATCACGGGAAACTGAGCGGAGGAGTCGATGATACGCTGGCTGTTTACCATCATGTTGTGTTGGCTTCCTGCAGGCCATGCCTGGGCTGAAGATACTGTGAATAAAAGGCAGGGCATACAACATATGGTCAAGGCACCGGATATCGATTTTGAACACCTGCGTGATCCGTTCGAATCTTATCTGACGGTGATGCGTCAGCAGGCGCAGCAGCGCAGCCAGCAATGGCAATCCGACCATCCCCGCGAACCCCTGGAAGCTTTCGATCTGTCCACACTGAAGCTGGTCGCCATTTTCAGTATGGGCAAAAAACGGGTAGCAATGGTGGAAGACTCCACTGGCAAAGGTTATGTCGTGCGCCCCGGCAGCTACATCGGTACCAACAGCGGCCGGGTGACCAAAATCACCAAAAAAAATCTGATCCTGACTGAAAAAAGCATCGCCCCCACCGGTGAAATCGTGAACCGGGAAGTCACACTGACGCTGAAGGAAGTCAACGAACCGGGCCAGCCATGAGCAAACCGCTTTCCAAAGCAAAAATTCGCACCTTCTTCAAACATTTAGAGGCCGCCAATCCGGAACCGGAAACGGAACTGAACTACGGTTCTCCGTTCGAGTTACTTATTGCCGTCATTCTTTCCGCCCAGTCTACCGATATCGGTGTTAACAAGGCGACGGACAAGCTGTATGCCGTTGCCAATACCCCGGCCAAAATCCTGCAACTGGGAGAAGAAGGGTTAAAGCGTTATATCTCCAGTCTCGGCCTGTACAACAACAAGGCCAAAAACATCATCGCTACCTGTGAAATCCTGCAGCGTGATTTTAACGGTGAAGTGCCATGTGACCGCAAAGCGCTGGAATCCCTTCCCGGCGTCGGTCGCAAAACAGCCAATGTCGTGCTCAATGTCCTGTTTGGTCAACCCACGGTGGCCGTGGATACGCATATTTTCCGCGTTGCCAATCGCACCGGCCTGGCCTGCGGAAAAACCCCGCGCCAGGTGGAGGATGGTTTAATGAAAGCCATTCCCAAATCCTATCTACGCCATGCTCATCACTGGCTGGTGCTGCACGGACGCTATATTTGCACGGCCCGCAAGCCAAAATGCGCCGAATGCCCTGTCATCAATGAATGCAATTGGCCGGACAAACCATTGCCGGTCCGCTAGGAGCCTGTTCCGGCATGGCTCCCCATACAGGACTCGAACGAATGATCGAAAGTGGACGAAGCCATCCGGTCACATGTTCCATACAACAAGGCTCCGCAATTGATGCTCCACAGTAAACGGATACGTGCCCTGCTGTGGCAGACGGGCTAGCCTTGGCCGATGAAGATTTTTCGCTCCTGGGAAAATATGCCCGCATCCTTTCGCAGCGGTGCCATCACCGTCGGCAATTTTGATGGCGTGCATCTCGGTCATGAACAGATTATTGCTGAAACGCGCGGTCATGCCCTGGATGTGGGCGGTTCGGCCATTGCCGTAACCTTCGAGCCTCATCCGAGAGCCGTTTTATTTCCTGCTGAAGCGCCCCGGCGTTTATGTCATCTGCATGAACGTCTCGAATTGCTAAAGCAATGCGGACTGGATGCCGTATTCTTGCTGCATTTCAATGCCAAACTAGCCACCTGGTCGGCGGAAACCTTTATTCGCCAGCTGCATGCCACGCTCGGCTTCAAACACATCCATGCAGGCTACGATTTTGCCTTCGGCCATGATCGTAAAGGCGATGCCGATCTGCTGCGTAATATGGGCGAAAAGCTCGGTTTCACCGTCAGTGTTGCCGAGGCCTTCGAAATGGAACAGGCGGTTGTCTCCTCCAGTCGTATTCGTTCAGCCGTGGAAGCCGCCGATTTCCGGCTCGCTGAACGCCTGCTGGGTCGCCCTTACAGCATTTCGGGGCATGTCGGCAGCGGTGACAAACGTGGCCGGCAACTGGGCTTCCCGACAGCCAACCTGAATGTGAAAGATCTGGCTCATCCGCCGGTCGGCATCTATGCCGTCATTGCGGAAACACGCAACCGGCGCTGGCATGGTGCCGCCTATTTTGGTTATCGTCCGACATTCAAGGGTCGCGATCTGATTCTGGAAACGCATGTGTTCGATGACCAGCCGGACCTGTACAAACAGCGCCTTAAAGTCACATTCATCGAACGCGTCCGCGAAGACAGGGCCTTCAAATCAGCCGAAGCGTTGGCGCAGCAAATCCGCAAGGACTGCCAAATTGCTCGCGAAATCCTTGCACGGCGGGACAAGACCTGATTTTTTTCCTATGCTTCGCAGCCATTCGATGACTACTGGAGCATAACGTGTCCGACAAGGAAACTTTTGATTACCGTTCGACGGTCTTTCTACCCAGGACAGATTTCCCGATGCGCGGAAATCTGCCGCAAAACGAGCCCAAACGGCTGGCTCAATGGGATGAGCAAGCGTTATATGAAAAATTACGTGCAGCACGCAAGGATGCACCGAAATTCATCCTGCATGACGGCCCGCCTTATGCCAACGGCAATATCCATATCGGGCATGCGGTCAACAAGGTTCTGAAAGACATCGTCGTACGCTCCCGCTCGATGATGGGCTTCGATGCACCCTATGTGCCCGGCTGGGACTGCCATGGTCTGCCCATCGAACTGAAAGTCGAGGAAGCCTTCAAAAAGAAGAAGAAAAAGAAAGAAGACATTAGTGATTCTGAATTTCGTCAGGCCTGCCGTGCCTATGCGAAAACCCAGATCGATATCCAGCGCGAGGAATTCAAACGCCTGGGTGTGATCGGTGACTGGGAGAAGCCCTACATCACCATGGATTACGCCTTTGAAGCCAATACCGTGCGCGAAATTGGCCGTTTTCTGGCCAATGGCGGCCTGTACAAAGGCGCCAAGCCCGTGCACTGGTGCGTTTCCTGCGCCACGGCCCTGGCCGAAGCAGAGGTCGAATATGAAGACCACACCTCCCATTCCATTTATGTGAAATTTGCGGCCGGCGAGGATTTGACTCGCATCGACCCTGCATTGCGCGGCAATGTTTCCATCGTCATCTGGACGACGACGCCGTGGACCATCCCAGCCAATCAGGCGATTTCTGTCGGGCCGGATATCGAATATGCTGCCATCCGTATCCGTGATGTGCAGGGGGATGCCAACCTGCAACCGGGCGATATCCTGATCATGGCGGACGCACTGTATGAAAACGTGCTTGCGGCCATCGGCGCTACCGGTGATGTCATTGCCCGTTTTCCGGGATCGGCTCTGGAACACGGCATCTTCCGTCATCCCTATCTGGATCAGGATGCACCGATTCTGATCGGTGATCATGTCACACTGGAAGCCGGTACCGGTTGTGTGCATACCGCGCCCGGTCATGGCCAGGAAGACTATGAGATCGGCCTGAAATATGGTCTGCGTGCCTTCAATCCGGTCGGCGATACCGGCGTCTTTGAGGCCGGCACACCGGTCGTGGAAGGACGACATGTCTATCAGGCCAATACCCTTGTTATCGAACACCTGCTGCAATGCGGCGCATTGCTGGAAACCAGTGAAATTCGCCATGCCTATCCGCATTGCTGGCGTTGCCATAAACCGCTGATTTTCCGTGCCACGCCGCAATGGTTCATTTCCATGGATCGTAACGACCTGCGTGACAAGGCGCTGAAAGCCATCGCCAACACGACATGGACACCGGAATGGGGCGAAAACCGCATCCGTGCCATGGTCGAACAGCGGCCTGACTGGTGTGTATCGCGCCAGCGTAACTGGGGCGTACCGATTACCGTGATCCGATGCACGGCCTGCGATTCGTACGAGATCACCACACCGGACGTGATTGAACGCATTGCACAGGCCGTGGAACAGGGTGGCGCGGATGTATGGTTCAGCCGGGATATCACAGACTTTCTGCCCACTGCTGCCCAGTGTCCGCACTGCGGCGGCACGGAGTTCGCAAAGGAAACGGATATCCTCGATGTCTGGTTTGATTCCGGCAGCACGCATGCCTGTGTACTGGAACAACGCGAAGAGCTGGGTACACCGGCGGATCTGTATCTGGAAGGCAGCGACCAGCATCGTGGCTGGTTCCAGTCCTCCCTGCTGGAAAGCGTGGGCACGCGCGGTAGCGCACCATTCAGGGGCGTACTCACACATGGCTTTGTTGTCGACAAAAACGGCAACAAAATGTCCAAGTCACGCGGCAATGTCATTGCACCGCAGAAAATCATCCAACAGATGGGAGCGGATATCCTGCGCCTGTGGATTGCTTCGTCGGATTATTCTGCCGATATCCGCATTTCCGATGAAATTCTGAAACAGCTGGCCGAAGCCTATCGCCGTATTCGCAATACGATCCGTTTCATGCTCGGCAACCTTGACGGTTTTGACCCGGTATGCGACATGGTGCCGGTGAATGAGCGCAAACCGCTTGATCAGTGGGCCATGCATCGCCTGGCACAGATCAGCCGACAGGTGGAAGCGGCATTTGGCAGCTATCAGTTCCACCGTATTCATCAGGACATCCACAACTTCTGCGCCGTTGATCTCGGCGGTTTCTATCTTGATGTCATCAAGGATCGCCTCTACTGCGATGCGCCGGATTCCGCGCGCCGAAGATCGGCACGGGCGACGCTGTATAACCTGGCTGATACGCTGATCCGCCTGATCGCACCCGTCGCGCCCTTCACGGCTGAAGAAGCCTGGGCCTATTTGCCGGGCAGTGACGAAGCCAGCATTCATCTGCAGACATTTCGTCCGGTCGATGATATCGCTATCGACGAAACGGCATGGCAGCGCTTCTTCGACGTCCGCGAGCAATTAAACAGTGCACTGGATCAGGCCAAAAAAGACAAGCTTATCGGTTCCTCCATCGCTGCTTCGGTACGCGTTGCCGGACTGGATACGGGTTTTGCCGAGGCACTGCATGAAAGCTTCGAACAATTGCTCATCGTGGCCCGTGTCGAACACGGCGAAAGCATTGAAGTCCGGCCGGCTGACGGCGTGAAATGTCCGCGATGCTGGAATGTTGGTCAGCCTGCCGATCCTTCTCATACGCTGCACAATGAGTTGTGCCCGCGCTGCTTTGATGTCGTGACCGGATGAATCGAACCTGGCAGCAGGTCGTTCTGTTCACCAGTCTGCTGGGCGCCGATCAGCTCAGCAAATGGTGGATTGAGCAGGATAGCTTTCATGCATTCACCGTCATCGATGGCTTTTTCGATATTGTGCGCGCGCATAATACCGGTGTTGCCTTCTCGATGTTCAATGATCTGCCCGATGTTTGGCGCACATCGTTTCTTGTGCTGCTGACCTGCAGTATCGCCATTGCTGTCGTAATATGGTGGAACCGGGAGCGAACCCGCCCCGGCCCGATTTCATGGCTGTTGGTTTGCATTCTTGCCGGTGCCGTCGGCAATATCTGGGACCGGATTCAACTGGGCTATGTCGTCGATTTCATCCTGTGGCACATTACCCTCGGGGATCAGACATATTACTGGCCGGCATTCAATATCGCCGATGCCTGCATTTCTGTCTCCGTCATCCTGCTGCTAGTCATCAACTTCCGCCAACGCGATTCAAACTGAAGGCGGTTTGTAAACCCCGCGTTCGCTGATAATGGCCCGAATATGGGCATACGGCGTGACATCAAAGGCCGGATTGCTGGCCGGCGCATCGGCTGCAATGCGAATATAGCGATGCACCCCCTGTTCATCCACGCCATCCATGCCCAGCACCTCGTTCGCATGACGCTGCTCGATAGGAATATCCTTTCCACTGCCGATATGTGCATCGAACGTACTGGATGGTGCGACGACATACATCGGCACATCATGCTCGCGCGCGGCCAGACTAAGCGCATAGGTCCCGATCTTGTTGGCCACATCGCCATTGCAGGCGATACGGTCCGCTCCGACAACGATAGCATCCACCTTGCCCCTTGCCATCGCCCAGGCTGCAGCACCATCGGGCTGAATACAGCAATGCACACCTTCCTGCTGCAATTCCCAGGCCGTTAATCGGGCTCCCTGCAAACGGGGGCGCGTTTCATCCACCCAGACAAAAGGTGATTCGCCCGCCCTGTGCAAATGATAGATGCCGGCTGTGGCCGTTCCCCAGTCCACAGCCGCCAGCCAGCCGGCATTGCAATGGGTCAAAATTCTCCTCTGCCCCACAGCCAGATACTCGGCCATGATTTCACCCATGATCCGATTCGCCTGGACTTCCTGTTCGGCATACTGCTCGGCCAACTCAATCATCTGGGTGGCGGAAGGCTGTTGTGCAGCGGCCTGTTCCATCGCATCGCAGGCATGAAACAGATTCACGGCTGTAGGACGGGTGCGCCGAAAGCGTGGCAACCAGTGTTCAAAAAAGCGATCCTGATCAACCTGCCATGCCAGTGCCAGACCAAAAGCAGCTGTGGCACCAATCGTCGGAGCCCCGCGCACAGCCATCGTTTCAATGGCCCGCGCCACATCTTCCGGCTGCTTGCTATGCATGATTTCAAAACGATGCGGCAGCCCGCGTTGTTCAATCCAGCATACCGCCTGCTTGCGCTGGTCCCAGCAAACGGCCTGATAATCCTTGCCGTGAACGCGCATCAGCTGCGCAATTTACGCAAAACACCATCCAGCTCATCCGGACGGGTATACGAGATTTTCAGTTCGCCCGAGCCATTTTTGCGAAAAACCAGCTGAACCGGCAATCCCAGCTTGCGCTCCAGCTCCTCCTGCAAAGCCAATACGTCCGCATCCGGCTCCGCCTTGGGCTTTGCCAGATGGCGATTCATGGCCCGTTTGGCCTCTCGCTCCATCTGTCGTGCACTCCAGCCCCGATCCCTGCATTCCCGGGCCAAAAATTCGGCCGACCGTTTTTCCAGCCCTACCAATGGCCGCGCCTGACCCATGCTCAATTCCCGTCGCTCGATCATCTGCTGTACTGATTCCGGCAATTGCAACAGGCGAATAATATTGCTGACCTGTACACGGGAAACGCCAATCTTTTCCGCCACTTGCTGCTGCGTGCAACCGAATTCGCTCATCATGCGCTGGTAGGCCCTGGCTGATTCAATGGCCGTCAAATCATCCCGCTGTTCATTTTCGATAATGGCCAGTTCCAGTGCCTGCAGGTCGTCCACCTCGCGTACCACTGCCGGAATTTCCAGCAGCCCTGCTGCCTGTGCCGCACGCCAGCGCCGTTCGCCGGCAATCAACTCGTAACCATCGCCGATCGGACGCAGTAAAATCGGCATCAACACGCCATCTCGACAGATGGATGCCGTCAAACTCTGCAATTCCTCTGCAGCAAAATGTGAACGCGGCTGATAACGGTTGGGTACAATTTTCGAAATAGCAATCATACTCGCCTGACGCATCATTTCCGCGCTCGGTTCATCCGAAAGGAGCGCATCCAGACCTCTGCCAAGCCCACGTTTTTTCTGGTTTTTCATGTCATATCCCCCCATCGTCAATGGCAATGCTCTGGCGATGTATCAGCTCCCTGGCCACAGCCAGATAAGCCTGTGCGCCTTTGGAGCGTATATCGTGCTGCAATACCGGAACACCGAAACTCGGCGCTTCTGACAGACGAATGTTGCGTGGAATCACCTGTTCGTAAACCTGTGCACCAAAATAGTCCCGAACTTCCTTTTCTACCTGAATCGCCAGATTGTTTCTGCGGTCCACCATCGTCAGCAGGATGCCATCCATGCTCAGTTGCGGGTTGAGTGCATGCTTGATGCGGCGAATCGTTTCCAGCAACTGTGTCAGACCCTCCAGAGCATAGAATTCGGTTTGCAATGTAATCATAACGCGATCCGAAGTCGTCAATGCATTGATGGTCAAAAGATTCAGCGCTGGCGGACAATCGATAATAACATAATCAAAGCGCTCTCCCTCATAAGCCGAAAAGGCCTGATCCAAACGAAATTCCCGCTTTTCCAACGATACCAGTTCCACTTCTGCCCCGGCCAGATCCATGGATGCCGGAACCAGCGACAAGCCTTCGCAGCCCGTCGGCACCATGGCTTTCTGTAACGGAACCGCATCAACCAGTACATCATACAGGCCCGCTTTAACATCTTTCTTATCCACGCCAAGGCCGGAACTGGCATTGCCCTGAGGATCAAGATCGAGCAGTAGAACCGTCTTTTCCAGCGCAGCCAGAGAGGCGGCCAGATTAACACTGGTCGTTGTTTTGCCTACACCGCCCTTCTGATTGGCCACGGCCAAAACCGGCCCCAGCATTGCATGTTTCACGTGAAACCTCCCCTTTCTTCCCCTTGGCTGTAATGATAACAGCGTATCAACTGCTCATCACCTGCAACAATCGCAGCCTCGCGCTGCAAGCGCCATCCCGAACCTTGTGCCGGGAGGGATTCTCTGGGTACAGGCAAAACCGCGACAGCACCATCCCGCACATGACTGCGACACATGTTCAACAACTCATCCTGCCGGGTAACGGCTCTGGCCACGCAAACATCGATATCCAGTGGTGGCAAATCGTTAATGTCAGCATCATAAACCGTGGCATTCAGCTTCAACTTCCGCACGATATGGCGCAAGAACTCGGCACGTTTTTTTCTCCGCTCAACCAGAACACCATGCAATCCGGGCAAACGAATGAGCAACGGAATGCCCGGCACCCCCATACCACTACCGATATCCAGCAAGCGTTCCGAGTGTTCAGGTATCCATGCAGCCAATTGCAATGAGGGTTCAATGAAACGTCGCATCAACTCCGCCTCATCGTCCACCGATGTCAGATTCAACGCCTTGCGAAAACGGAGAATTTCATGACAATAAATTCGGTAGGCATCTTCTTTCATGCGTGCAAATACAACATCAGCGCACTGACAGCAGCCGGCGTGATACCGGATATGCGCGAAGCCTGGCCCAGCGTTCGCGGCCGCATTTGTGACAAGCGCTGCCTGCATTCAGTGCTCAGGCCATGCACCTTACTATAATCAAAATCGAGGGGAATCAGCTGACCCTCCAGCTTGCGGAAGCGTTCGATTTCTTCCTGCTGTTTATCCAGGTAACCATCATAATGGATATAGGCCAGCAGGCTGTTGAAATCGAAGGCATTCAGATCCACAGCCCCGTCAAGCAAACGCAACACCTCTGTCGCCTCGACATCGGCACGATGGCAATAAGCTGCCAGGGAAAGCGCCTGGGCCGGCACAGGCAGACCAAGGTCGCACAATCGCTGTCGCCACCGTTCACCCGTGCCGATTTTCATTGCATTAATCTGCTGCACATAATGCCCAACCCGCTGTTTTCTCTGCTCATATATCCGCATACGGCGATCATCGTACAAACCAAGGCGAATGGCATCCTCAGCCAGACGGAAGTCTGCATTATCTTCTCGCAGATGAAGACGAAATTCCGCGCGCGAGGTAAACATGCGGTAAGGCTCCATGACACCTCTGGTCACCAGGTCATCCGCCATAACACCAAGATAGGCCTGCGAACGATCCGGCACCCAGCCTTCCAAATCCTGCGCCCTTGCTGCAGCATTAATACCGGCCAGCATGCCCTGTGCTGCGGCCTCCTCATAACCCGTCGTGCCATTGATCTGCCCGGCATGAAACAGTCCGCGAACCTTTTTCGTTTCCAGCGTAGGCAATAATTCCGTCGGATCCACATAATCATATTCAATGGCATAACCCGGACGAATGATAACCGCCTTCTCCAGCCCGCGAATCGAGCGAATGAATTGCCACTGCACATCGATTGGCAATGATGTGGAAATACCGTTCGGATAAACCTCATCATGATCCCTTCCTTCAGGTTCAAGAAAGATCTGATGGCTATCCTTGTCGGCAAAGCGATGAATTTTATCCTCAATACTCGGGCAATAGCGCGGCCCTGTACTCTCAATCTGGCCGGAATACATCGGGGATCGGTGCAGGTTCTGGCGGATAATCTCGTGTGTCTGCTCATTGGTGCGCGTAATGGCGCATTGCATTTGCATTTCTGGCACACACTCATGCCGCTGGCAGAATGGCACAACATCCGTTTCACCATCCTGCAACTCCAGCGCATCCCAGGCAATGGTTCTGCGATCCAGACGTGGTGGCGTGCCTGTCTTCATACGCCCAATACGCAATTCTCTCTGATACAACTCGTCGGTCAAACCCTGCACGGCCGCATCACCGGCTCGGCCCGCCGACAGCTGCTGTTCGCCGATGTGAATCAGACCACTGAGAAACGTCCCCGTTGTCAGCACAACGGCAGCAGCCTCATGCGCCACCCCTAACTCATCTATGACGCCAGCCACCCGCTCACTCTCAAACATCAATTGGCGGATCGTTCCCTGATGCAGCGAAATACGGGGATGCTGGTCCAGAAAATGGCGCGCATGCATGTGATAGAGGCGGCGATCACACTGAACCCGCGTTGCACGAACCGCAGGCCCTTTACGCCGGTTTAGCAATCGATACTGTAGTGCGGCCATATCAGCCAGTCTCGGCATCAGGCCATTCATGGCATCAATCTCACGCACCAGATGCCCCTTGCCGATGCCACCAATCGCCGGGTTACAGGACATCTTTGCAATGGTGTCCAGATTCTGGGTGATCAAGCGAACCCTTGCGCCACGGTTTGCCGCAAACCATGCCGCTTCCACACCGGCATGGCCGGCCCCAACAACAATGACATCCACCGGATCGGGATGTTTCACGTGAAACACGGCATCATGGGTTTTCATCATCGCGGAAGCGTAGGGCGATGATCATCAGAAATCCACCAAAAAGGGAGGCCGAAGCCCCCCTCTAAGTACCAGCATATTGAATAATCAGGTCTTTCGCGCCTTCTCCATCATATCGTGAATAATCGGCGCAAGAATCAATTCCATAGCCAGCAGCATCTTGCCTGCGGGAACCACCAGCGTATTGCGACGGGACATAAAAGAACCATGCAACATCGACAACAGCCATGGGAAATCAATGCCAAACTTCTGTGGTTGACGAATACGAATCACCACCACACTTTCATCCGGAGTCGGAACATCACGTGCAATAAACGGGTTAGAAGTATCCACCAGCGGAACACGCTGGAAATTAATATCGGTATTCGTGAACTGCGGTGTGATGAAATGCACATAGTCATGCATACGGGAAAGAATATTCTCCACGACAGCTTCGGACGAATAGCCACGCATGGCCGTATCGCGATGAATTTTCTGAATCCATTCCAGATTCACCACCGGCACAATACCCATCAGCAAGTCAACATAAGGGAGCGCTTCCTCGACACCACCGTGCAGCCCTTCATAGAACAGCAAATCGGAACCCTCACCGATCTCACGCCAGTCGGTGAAACGACCCGGCTCAACGCCATAAATTTTGGCCTCTTCATCATCATGGACATAAGTGCGCGCCAAGCCCTTACCTGTTTCTCCGTAGCTCTTGAACAACTCGGCAATTTTGTCGAACAGATTGGCTTCATCTGAAAAATGGCTCAGGCGCTTGCCCTTCTCAGCAAACAACTTGGCCTGTTCGCGGAATTCATAACGATCAAACCGATGGAAGCAGTCTCCTTCAACAATGGCCGGCGTGATTTTTTCGCGTCGAAAAATATGCTCCAGGGCAACCTTTGCTGTACTTGTACCGGCACCAGATGATCCCGTAATTGAAATAACTGGATGTTTTACGGACATTCCCTCCACCTCCTAATCATATAAAAATCAATACTTTAGGCCTTTAACACATATTGAAAAAAGCAAATATCAAATCGTCACCTTTAGTGGGGTCGAACATTATGATGCTGAAGCAAGAGATTTCAAGGAAAACCCCCTCGTCAACACACTTACTTACCGATACAAAAGCTGGAGAAAACACGATCCAGGATATGTTCAATATCCCCCAGACCAAGAATCCCGCCCAGGGCATGATAGGCATGGCGCCATTGTGATGCAGCGATATCCAGCTCGGATTCCCCGGCCAGAAAACCCAGCCCTGCCTCGATATACTGCAATGCTTCCTGCAGAGCCAGACGGTGGCGTTCACGCGTCACGAAAACATCCTCAGCGGAGATATCCATATCCACCAGCTGCGATGCCAATGCCTTCTTCAGACGATCCATCCCCTCACCTGTACGCACACTGATGGCGACAAAATCATCCGCCCAGCTTGCCGACTCCACGGCATCAATCTTGTTCATCACCTTGATAGTGGCCCGCTGGTGCAAGCGCCAGCTTTCCGGTCGCGTAGCATCGGCGACAAAGATAACCGCATCAGCCTGTGTCGCCGTTTTTTCCGCACGCCGGATACCTTCCCGTTCGATATGGTCCTCAGCATCGCGAAGACCCGCGGTATCCGCCAGGCGCACAGGAATACCTTCGACCTCGAAATCGATTTCCAGCACATCGCGTGTAGTTCCCGGCATATCACTGACAATGGCCCGCTCAAAACCGGCAAGTGCATTCAGCAGGCTGGATTTGCCAACATTCGGCGCACCGATGATCGCCACGGTTGCACCGTCGAACAGACGTTCGCCAAACGAGGCGGAATATAGCAGGCGTTCAATCGGCTCAACCAGTTCCTGTCGGGTGCGTTGCGCCAGCGTTTCATAATAAAGTTCCGGAATATCTTCCTCGGCGAAATCAAGACTGGCTTCGACGTGCGCCACAATATCGGTGATCGTTTCCATCAATGCTTCAATGCGCCGGCCAAAAGCACCCTGCAACTGTTTCTGAGCCTGCTTGCCGGCGCGCACGGTGGCTGCATCAATGCAAGCGATCACGGCCTCTGCCTGGGACAAATTCATCTTCCCGTTGCTGACTGCGCGGCGAGTGAATTCGCCAGGCTGAGCCGGCTGGCAACCAAGGGTAAACAACCGTGACAGCAATGCCCGCAAGACCACAGGGCTGCCATGACCCTGAAGTTCCACCACATCCTCACCAGTATAGGAATGCGGCGCCGGGAAATACAACATCAATCCCTGATCAAGAACCTCTCCATCTTCATCAAGCCATGATGCCAGTGTCGCCACGCGGGGTGAAAGCTCAGGCACGTCAGCACACAGGCCAACAGCGACAGATAATGCCATCGGTCCGGATATTCTGATCACGCCGACGCCACTCCGCCCCGGCGCGGTCGCCAGAGCTGCAATCGTCGATTCAGTCACAGAACCTGCAATGCACGTCGGCCTTACAGAGCCTGCTTGACCTTCAATACATACCATTGCTGCAGAATGGACAGGATATTATTCACCAGCCAGTACAGTACCAGTCCCGCCGGGAAGAACAGGAACAGCACCGTGAAAACGGGCGGCAAAAACTGCATCACCTTAGCCTGCATTGGATCTGCCGGCTGCGGATTCAGTCTCTGTTGAATGAACATCGACAATCCCATCAGCACCGGCAATACAAAATACGGATCCTGTACAGACATGTCCTGAATCCAGCCAATGAATGGCGCCTGACGCATTTCGATCGACATCAGCAGAACCTTATACAATGCAAAAAACACAGGTATCTGGACCATAATCGGCAGACAGCCGCCCAATGGATTCACCTTATGCTTCTTGTACAACTTCATCATTTCCTGACTCATCTGCTGGCGATCATCACCATACAGCTCCTTCAGACGAACCAGCTCCGGTTGCAATTTCCGCATCGCGGCCATTGATTCATACGATTTCTGGGTCGGCCAGAAAAAGATAATCTTGATCACCAGCACCAGTGCAATAATGCACCAGCCGAAATTGCCAATATACTGATACAGCCACAGCAGGAAGCTGTGCATGGGCTTGGCGATAAAGGCAAACCAGCCAAAATCCACACTGCGCTCCAGATTGGCATCAACAGATTTCAGCACAGGAATGGATTTCGGCCCAATATAGATGCGCGCATGATAACGGGTATTCAGACCATCCAGCGTACCATCATCGATCAGGCCTGCCTGATAGGAACGGCCATCACCCTTAAAATAGTAAGGATAGTCCTGCTCGGGATTGGCAATAATCGCCGTAATGAAATAGCGATCCATGATCGCCGTCCATCCACCAACTGTAGACGCACGAATCGCGCCTTTCTCATCCAGATCATCATAATCCGGCTCCTGCAGTTTACCATTCAGGAAACCCGTCGGACCCATATGTTCGTAAAATGTATTCTTTTCCCGATCCGGGTGTTTTTCCACCACCTGACGATACAGTTTCAGTCCGCCGCCATGGCTGATCACATCCTCCACATCAAGCGTATAGGACCCCTGCTGCAGGGAAATATAACGATCCCATACGCGATCGCCCTCCAGCATGGCACGCAGATGAAGTGATGATGGTGTGGACTCAACCTTTTCAAATGGCGTCACCATCTTCGCACCCATAACACCGGAATTGACATAAACCGAATGACCATCATCCATGCTCAGCACAGCAACAGGCTTGGCACCAGGCTCGATAGATTCCTTATAAGCCAGCAGTTGGGCACCTACAAACCATCCCCGTGCATTCACCGTCAGCTTTAACAAATCATTTCCCAGTGCAAAGGAAACCTGGTCAGCTATGATCAATGTATCGGATGGCGCGCCGGTCATAGCATGAGCAGCATCAACTGCCTGCGCAGATACGGCAGACGACAACGCTTTCTTTGCAGGTTCACTGGCCGCTTTCTCCGTCGCCGGTGCAGCAGGGGATTCGACAGCAACTGGCTGCTGCTCTGTCTCGGCCTGGGGAAACAGGGCGCTCCATCCCAGCAACACGACCATTGAAAGCACAAAGGCCAAGATCATATTTCTCTGTTCCATGATTGTTATCTCCCTACACTTCAAGGAAGCGGATCATAACCGCCCTTGGCAAACGGATGACACCGCAATATTCGTTTTATGGCCAGCCACATGCCGCAAATAACGCCATATCGTTGGACGGCTTCCACCGCATATTCCGAACAGCTTGGCACAAAACGACAGCGTGGCGGAAGAATCGGCGAAATGACCAGCTGATACAAGCGAATTAATCGAATCATCCATGTTCGCATATCATTTCCGGCATTGCTGGCGAATCATATCCAGCCCTTCGGTGATGTCTTGTGTTATATGATGAATGCGCAATGCCGTCGTCCTTGGGATCACCAGAACATCGCATGCAGGTAGCTGATGCTGAGCTTGACGGAATGCTTCCCGGATCAGTCGTTTCAAGCGGTTTCGCTGCACGGCATTGCCATATTTTCGTGAAACAGCCAGACCCAGCCTCGGATAACCAAGCTGATTCTCCCTGTATACGAGAACGAAGCACTGGCTGTGAACGCGCTTACCCGAACGCAATGCTGCAAAATCAGCCTTGCGCTTCAGGCGCCGTGATTCAGGAAAAGAAAATATCAGGCTGAAACGCGTTTACGTCCCTTGGCCCTGCGACGATTGATGATTGCACGACCGGAACGGGTTGCCATACGAGCACGAAAGCCATGACGGCGTGCGCGACGGATACGGCTTGGATTGTAAGTAAAACTCATCGCTTTTCTCCTGTTTTGAAAGGGCCGCGGATAATAGATTTATCATTCTTCCTGTCAAGCAGGCATCATTGCCATCAATATTCAAGGTGGATGCGGACATGGCATCATGCAATCATTCAGCCATGACAGACAGCAACCAGGTAAACGCATGGAATACCATCCGCCAGCAGCTCATGAAGGAGATTCCTCCCTCGCGTTTCGATGCATGGTTTCAACCGATTCAGGTCACAGAAGAAAATAACCGCATCATCATCAAGGCTTCCAACCGTTTTTTCCTCGACGGACTACGCAGTCAGTACGGCGAATTGATCCGGCAAATCGTAAACCAAACCCTGGGGACACAAATCGAAGTCCTGTACAAAGTGGATGCCAGCATCGAACAACCCGTCATTGCAACCAGGGCAGAAGAACCCGCCAGTGTTGATGGCTATATCGACCCCCGCTTTACATTTGAAAATTTTGTTGTCGGCTCAGGCAATGAGTTCTGTTATGCCGCCAGCAGAGCCGTAGCGGAAAAACCTGGTGAAATCTACAACCCCCTCTATCTCTATGGTGGTGTTGGGTTGGGTAAAACACACCTGATCAATGCCGTAGCCAATGAACTCATGAATCAAAATCATACAAAAATCGCCTACCGTACCGGTGAACGCTTCACCAATGAACTCATTCAGGCCATCCGCAATGGCTCGACAGATCAGTTCCGGGATCAGTATCGCAAAGTCGATGTACTGATTATTGATGATATCCAGTTCATTGCCGGCAAGGATCGCACGCAGGAAGAATTCTTCCATACGTTCAATGCCCTGTATGAAATCAAGAAACAAATTATCCTGACATCGGATCGCAGTCCTCGCGAACTGACCAATCTGATGGAACGTTTGCGATCGCGTTTCAACTGGGGGTTGGTTGCCGATATTCAGCCACCGGATCTGGAAACACGCCTGGCGATTCTGGCCAGCAAGGCGGAATTGGCCGGTATCCAGCTGGCAAAGGATGTCGCCCAGTTACTGGCCAGTCGCATTACCAATAACGTGCGGGAACTGGAAGGCGCATTAACACGTCTGACCGCGCATGCCACACTGACCGGACGCAATATCGATATCGACTTTGCCCGCCATGTATTGCGCGATCTTCTGCATGAAGAAGTCAAAGCCATCACCATTGAGGAAATCCAGAAAAAAGTGGCCTCCTATTACAACATTAACCCCAAGGAAATGCGCTCCAATAAACGTAGCAGAACCGTTGCCTTTCCCCGCCAGATTGCGATGTATGCCAGCAAGGAACTCACCAAACAGTCCTTGCCGGAAATAGGGGAAGCCTTTGGCGGCAAGGATCATACGACAGTACTGTACGCCGTACGGAAAATTGATCGCATGCGCCTTGATTCCGACGAATTCGATGAAGAAGTCAGTCGAATTCTGGCTTTGTTACGTCAGTGAAAACATGTCAGTGACAGCAGGAAAAGATTGTGAATAAAATGGGGGTAACATGCCGTGGCTGTATCAGCACAGCATATGGAAAGGTTACACACAAGTTGTCCACATGATGACAATGCCTTCATACACAGGTTCGGGGATCAAAAATGGTAATTTGTTCAACATGTTCTAGACTTGTTCCACTTTTCCACAATGACTAATATGACGATTGAAACATAGAGATTAAAGAGGATTTGAAAGTATGAATATCAGTTTAGCCAGAACCCCTTTGTTACAAGCTATTCAACGTTGTCAAAGTATTGTGGAAAAACGTCATACCATTCCCATTCTGGCCAATGTTTTATTGCAGGCTGAAAACAATGCCTTGCAGATCACTGCTACCGATATGGAAGTTGGCATTCGTAGCCAAACCCCGGCAACCGTCAGGCAAAGCGGTTCGGTGACTGTTTCGGCGCGCAAGCTGTTCGATATTCTGCGTACCCTTGATCCGGAAAGTGAAGTACAGATCGAAACGTCCGGAGCCTATCTGGTGATACGCAGTGGTCTGTTTAAAACTTCCCTGGCATCATTGCCAGCCGATGATTTTCCGGAATTGCACGAAGATGCTGCCACGGCATCCATTCAGCTTTCCGGACAGCAGTTGGCGGAAATGATCGCAGCTACCAGCTTTGCCATGTCGACCGATGAAACGCGTAAATATCTGACTGGAACCCTGTTTGAGCTGGGAGACGGACATATGCGTTTGGTGACTACCGATGGTCATCGTTTGGCCCTGTCGGAGATTCAGCTGGCAGCTGATGCTTCTTCCTGTCAGTGCATTGTGCCGAGAAAGGCTGTCACTGAAATCCGCAAGTTGTGTGAAGGCATGGAAGAGCAGGTGCAACTGGTATTCGGCGAACGCCAGATCCGCTTGCATGCCGGCCATGATTTACTGGTCAGCAAGCTCATTGATGCCCGTTTTCCTGTTTATCAGGATGTGATCCCCAAAGGCAATCCCAATACAGCCCTGCTACGGTGCCAGCTGTTCGATCAGGCATTAAGCCGGAGTATGATCATTGCCAATGATATCACACATGATCTTCGTCTCGCCTTTTCCACGCAAACACTGGATATTTCTGCTCATAATACGGAGCATGAGGAGGTTGAGGAGCAGGTACCTCTGGAATTCAATGGTCAGGACGTCGCGATCGGTTTCAACGGACGGTATCTGCGCGATGCACTGGGCGTGATTCGCAGTGAAACGGTGTGTATGGAAGTGAAAGATGAGCTTTCACCTGTATTACTATATGGCGAAGGTGTTGAGAGCACACGCTATGTCATCATGCCGATGAGGATCTGATTGTCTGCGATACTGACCCCGGTCACGATCCGGGCGCTCATGGTCAGGCATTTGCGTTGTCATACGGAATTGCGCTGGCAATGTCAGCAAGGCGTGAACCTGCTGCTGGGTGATAACGGTGAAGGTAAAACAACATTGCTGGAGGCCGTTTATCTGATGGCCCGGGGGCGTTCTTTTCGCCAGGCGAGAGATCCTTACCTGGTTCAAAAGGGGGCATCCCATTTCGAAATTCAGGGTCAATGGACACGATTTGGTCCGATGTCTCTGTCAGTCAGGGGAAAACGTGGTCAGTTGCAGATGACATTACAGGGTAGAGAGGTGCAGCAGCGCAAGGAACTGGCTATGTCGTTTCCGGTTGTCGTGGATGCGCCGCAAAGCGTACATCTTGTTGATGGCATGCCCAATGAACGGCGGCGCTGGCTGAATGCGCTCATGGCATTGCGGCATCCCCCGGCAGCAAAGCTGTACCAGCAATATCTTCGTTCGATGATGCAGCGTAGTCGCCTGTTGCGACAGGGATGCTGTGATGCACAGCTGGATGGCTGGGAAAACAATATTGTTGAATACGGTTTACAGGTCGCAGCCTTGCGCACACAATTGGTCGGAGAAATCAATGAGTTGCTGCAACAGGATTCGTTGCTTGAGGATTCGTTGCAAATCCATCTGGCGCATGGCGAATATGAGCAACAGGCCTGGGTGGAAAGGTTGCGAGATAAACGCCAGCATGATGCCCGCATGGGTGGTTTGCGTTACGGACCGCATGCCGAACGTATTGCCATCATGTTCCGTGGACGTGAAATTCGTCTTTCCGGTTCCAGAGGGCAGCAAAAGCTGGCCGCCATAGTTCTGAAAATGGCAGAATGCGAACTTTGGGTGCGTTATCGCGGATTGATGCCGGTGTTGCTGCTGGATGATGCTCTGGAAGCACTGGATGAATCCAGACAGCAGCGTTTGATGCAAAGACTGTTGCAACATCGCGGTCAGGTACTGATGACATCTCCGGCCATGGTACAAGCCGTTTCACCGGAGATTAACACCCGGCATATCCGTGAATTGTATCGTGAGATGTCGGATAATGATGGGACGAACATAATGGAGGAAGCAGCATGAGTGCTTCAAACGAACAATATGGTGCCGATAGCATCAAGGTATTGCGAGGACTGGATGCCGTACGCAAGCGGCCGGGTATGTATATCGGCGATACGGATGATGGTACTGGTCTGCACCATATGGTTTTCGAAGTCGTGGATAACGCCATCGATGAGGCGTTGGCAGGGCATTGCGACTGTATTGAAGTTATTCTTCATTCCGATGATTCGGTGACCATTCGTGATAACGGGCGCGGTATCCCGGTGGATATGCACCCGGAAGAAAATCGTTCGGCAGCGGAAGTGATTATGACCGTGCTGCATGCCGGCGGTAAATTTGATAATAATTCCTACAAGGTTTCCGGTGGTCTGCATGGCGTGGGTGTGTCGGTGGTGAATGCCTTGTCAGAGACGCTGGAACTGGTCATTCGCCGTAACGGCAAGGTGCATTACCAGAAATATCATCTGGGAGAACCGGAAGCGCCATTGAAAGTGATTGGTGAAGCTGCCGGTTCAGGTACGGAAGTCCGTTTTATGCCCAGTCTGGAGATCTTTTCGCATCGCAATATGTCGTTCGATATTCTTGCTGCCCGTTTGCGCGAGCTATCGTTTCTGAACAGTGGTGTGCATATTGAGCTGGTGGATGAGCGCACGGACAAGAAAGCCGTATTTGAGTATGAAGGCGGTATTCGTGCCTTTGTCGAACACAAAAACCGTACACGTACACCGTTGCATGCGCATCCGGTATCGATCAAGGCGGAAAAGGATGATGTGGTTGTTGAACTGGCCATGCAATGGACCGATGCGTATCAGGAAAATGTTTTCTGCTTTACCAACAATATTCCGCAGCGTGACGGTGGCACACATCTGGCCGGTTTTCGTTCGGCGCTGACGCGTTGTATCAACAATTATGCCAATGCCAGTGGTATGCTGAAAAAACACAAGGTCAGCCTGACCGGTGAGGACTGCCGCGAGGGTTTGACGGCTGTATTGTCGGTGAAGGTTCCTGATCCGAAATTCTCATCGCAGACCAAGGAAAAGCTGGTTTCCAGTGAAGTTCGTCCGGTCGTAGAATCGATTGTGAATGAAAAGTTTTCCGAATGGCTGGAAGAAAACCCCAGGGAAGCCAAACGTGTGGTCGGTAAGGTGGCGGAAGCTGCCGTGGCCAGAGAGGCGGCACGCAAGGCGCGCGAGCTGACACGCCGCAAAGGGGCGCTGGATGTGGCCAGCCTGCCAGGCAAGCTGGCCGATTGTCAGGAAAAAGATCCTGCGGCATCCGAAATTTTCCTGGTGGAGGGTGATTCCGCAGGCGGTTCGGCCAAACAGGGACGAGATCGTCGTACGCAGGCGATTTTGCCGCTGAAGGGCAAGATTCTGAATGTGGAAAAGGCGCGTTTCGACAAGATGCTTTCCAGTCAGGAAATCGGCACGATGATTACGGCGCTGGGAACGGGTATCGGCAAGGATGATTTTGATATTTCCAAGCTGCGTTACCATAAAATTGTCATCATGACCGACGCGGATGTGGATGGTTCACATATCCGTACGCTGCTGCTGACGTTTTTCTATCGTCAGATGCTGGAGGTGATCGAACGCGGCCATTTGTATATTGCGCAGCCGCCATTGTATCGCGTCGCACGCGGCAAGAAGGCCAAGTATGTGGCCAATGATGATGAGTTGTTCGAATTTTTGCTGGTGCAGGGCGGCGAAGGCAAGGAGTACTACAGTTCGAAATCAGCCAAACCGATCAGTGGAGAGCGGTTGCTGACTTCGGTACGCAGCATTCATCGCCTGCAGCGTTTGCAGCAGCGGTTGTCGCAGCGTCTGGATGGGAAAATCCTCAAACTGTTGACCGAGAGCGGCAAAGTAACTATGAAAATGATGCGACATCGCGAATTGCTGGAGGAGCGTCTGGATGCCCTAGCCTGGGCATTCAAGTCCGCATCGCGGCCGGATGAGGAACTGAAGTGGACGATACATGAGGATCGTGATGAAGGCGTGTGCTGGGTGCAGTTCCAACGCCGGGATCATGGCCGGGTGATGATTTCGCGTCTGGACAAGGATCTGATCAGTACGGCCGAATTCAGCGAGGCACAGAAATTGTGTGCGTCGTTGCAGGAACTTGTCGATGATGGTGCCTGTCTGGCGCATGGTGACAAGCGCTGGCCGATTACGCATTTCGAGGAACTGGCCGAAATTATTGAAAAGGAAGGACGCAAGGGTCTGAATATCCAGCGCTACAAAGGCCTGGGTGAAATGGATCCGGAACAGCTGTGGGAAACGACGATGAATCCGCACAACCGGATGCTGCTTCAGGTGACGCTGGAAGATGTGGTCAATGCCGATGAGACCTTTGCTACGCTCATGGGCGATGCTGTCGAGCCACGCCGTCGCTTTATCCAGAACAATGCGTTAAAAGTGAGAAACTTGGATGTCTGATCAACCAAAGCAGCAACTGACCTATGCCGATGCCGGAGTGGATATCGATGCCGGCAATGCATTTGTCACGCGCATCAGGGATGCTGTGGCCTCGACAACCCGCCCGGAAGTGATCGGCGGACTGGGCGGTTTCGGTGCGCTGTTCCGGGCGGACTTCAGTGGCATGCAGGAACCGGTTCTGGTTTCCTCCACTGATGGTGTCGGCACCAAACTGTTATTGCTGCAGCAGCATCAACGGCCTCATGTTGCCGGTATCGATGCCGTGGCCATGTGCGTCAACGATATGGCTGCACAGGCTGCCGAACCGTTATTTTTCCTCGATTATCTGGCCACAGGCAAGCTGGACGATGCCACACTGGCCGGTGTTGTGGAGGGTATTGCCGAGGCCTGCCGGGTGTGCGAATGTGCCCTGATCGGCGGTGAAACGGCGGAAATGCCGGGCATGTATGCACCGGGGCATTACGATATCGGTGGCTTTTCTGTCGGCGTGGTGGACCGTCCGAAAATCGTGGATGGTTCAGGAATTTCCGATGGCGATGTGTTGCTTGGCCTGGCATCCAATGGACCGCATTCCAATGGTTTTTCACTGATTCGAAAACTGCTCGAGGTTGGTAGTGCTGATCTGGTACGTGATACCTTAAGCGATGGCAGCAAGGCCATCGATCATGTGTTGGCGCCGACGCGGCTGTATGTTCCGGCTGTCAAAGCGATGCTGAAGGCAGGTATGACTGTGCATGGCTATTCGCATATCACCGGTGGTGGTATGTTCGACAATATCGAACGCATTCTGCCTGATGGTCTGGCTGCAACAGTGGATATTTCCGCCTGGCCGGTGCCTCCGGTCTTTGAATATCTGCTGTCGTTTGCCGATGTGGCACGTGATGAACGTTATCGTACTTTCAATATGGGCATCGGTTTTGTCGTGATTTTGCCGCAAACCGAAGCGGATGCGGCGGAGGCCGTGCTGCGCGATGCCGGTGAAACGGTATTTCGCATCGGTCATATTCATCAGCATCAGGGCGAACGCGTTACGCTGCAGGGATAACACTCTCTGCCATCGATGAACACATGCCGATTCCGCTGGCATTCCCCGCTGGGCACACTGAGTTATTGCTGGGACGGCTCATGTTGTCATCGCATCTGGCTGTGTGATGATACACATGCTCGCGATGCCGAAGATGATCCGGTGGTGCGATGGCTGCAGGCCTATTTCCAGGGCGATGATGCGCCTTTGCCACCTATGATCGAACCATTTTCACCGTTTCAGGCGAAGATGCGTCGGGCCTTGCTGGCCATTCCTCGGGGTGAAGTGCGCACATACGGACATATGGCCGGTTTTCTGCATACCTCGGCACGGGCCATGGGGCAGGCGTTGGGAGCCAATCCGTTACCGATTCTTATTCCCTGTCATCGCGTGGTTGCCGCTCATGGACCGGGTGGATTTTCCTGTGGCCAGGAGTGGAAACACGCCTTGCTTGCCCTGGAAGGTGCGTTAGGGTGTGAAAAAATCATGCGAGGTGAGTGATGACGGTTGCAACCGCACGACATATTCTTGTCAGTTCCGAAGCTCAGTGTCTGGAGCTGAAAACACAAATCGAGGCTGGTGCCGATTTTGCCGAGCTGGCACGCAAACATTCTTCCTGTCCATCGGGCCGCAATGGTGGCGATCTGGGCGAATTCGGACCGGGTATGATGGTTCCGGAATTTGATAAGGTCGTGTTTTCTGCCGATGTTGGTACGGTACAGGGACCGGTGAAAACTCAGTTTGGTTACCATTTACTGGAAGTGACCAGCCGTACGGACTGATCCATCGTCAAGGCAATCATTTCGGGCAGGCCTCTGGTCTGCCCATTTTTTCATTACAGATAATCTGTGAGGATACGCATCAGCGGCTGAAGATGTGATTCATAACGTTTCCATGCGCCAACCGATGAGGCATTTACAGGCTGGCGAACCTGCATGAAACTGGCCGTGCGAACGGTCTGGCCGGATTCATAATAACGCAGGCAGCGTTCGTCCTGCTCCAGATCACAGGCCTCAAGAAGTTTGCGGATTTCATCTTCGGGATCAGCCACAAGCTGTTCATAATCCAGTTCATACATGACGTTGGGCGGCAACACATCGCGCCAGTGCTGCATCAGGCGCAGATACATGCGATAATAATAGCCCAGTTCGCCGAGATTATGACCATAATCGAACATCGGACCCAGCAGATGATGACGATAGATGGACCAGCAGGTATCCATAGGATGACGACGCACATGAATGATGCGTGCCTGTGGCAGTGCCTTGTGGATGGCGCCGATCAGACGGATATTGGATAATGTTTTATCCGTCAGATGCCGCGCATGATGATCCTGACCACGTAACAGGGCGAGATAGGAGAGCCCCAGTTCATTCAGGGCATCATCAGGCATTGCCGTCATATGTTCCAGCGTCAGCGCTTGTCCCATGCTCTGGCCGGCGCGCAATAAGGTTTCTTCGAAAAATCCGTTTTCACCACGCGGCGAGACATCCGGATGCGCAGCCAGGATCTGTTCCACCAGCGTACTGCCGCAGCGTGGCATGCCGACAATAAAGAGCGGGCTGCGATCTTCCAGCTTCGAGGTATGACGCACGACATCCGGCGTATAGCTGGCCATGACCGCTTCCAGATGTGCCAGTTCCGTATCGGCATCATACTGTGCATGCTGATGACGGATGGCATTGGCTTCATGAATACAGGCGAAGGCCTTGTCCGTTTGGCCCAGGTCATCGAGTACCTTGCCGCAGGCAAAGCCAAGCTTGCTGCGTGATTCGGATTCCGGCTCCGCTTTTTGGAACATGTCCATAATGGCGTGTGCATCCTCATCTTCTTCATGAAAACGTTTGCCGGAGGATAACAATATGGCGGCATCGGCATGATGCGGATCAAGGCGCAGCGTGGATCGAATTGCTTCCAGTCCCGCCTGCTGATCACCGTTTTCCAATAGCAGCATGCCCAGGCTGTAATGCGCATCGACATGCTGATCGTTGAGGGACAGCAGCTTGCGCAACCATGTTTCGGCATCCCCGATACGGCCGGCATGATAGCAGGCGCGGAACAGACGCATGAGGATGTCCTGATCGCGAGGACGCTGACGCTGCAATTGTTGCAGCACGTCAATGGCTTCGTCATAACGAAGCAGTGCTGTCAGCGTGCTGGCCATGCCCAGCCGGGCAGGCAGCAGCGATGGTTTGAGTTTCAGCGCCTGCCGGTAACTGGCCAGAGCCTTGTCATATTGGTGATGCATCAGGTACAGACCGGCCAGATTGGCATGGAATTCGCAACGACGGGGAGCCGCCTCGATAGCTTTGCGGAAACAGGCCAGTGCTGTGTCGGCCAGGCCCTGATGACTGGCTGCCAGGCCGCGCATATTGGCGGCGTCCGCATTGTCGGGCTGCAGGCTGTCGATTTGTCGGCATAGCTGTTCACAGGCATCAAATGCACCCTTTCCCAGAGCATGGTTGATCTGTGTCAGCAGCTGCTGAATTTTCCGTTTTTTATTATTGGACAGCGTGCGACTCATCAGCAGGTGCTCCGTAAACGATGGGGATGCGGCATTTGCATGGACAGAACATGATGCCAAAAGCAATAGTAGGACTGCGCCGGTAGCGGTCAACATTCACGCCATGCTTCTGATTTCCGTATGAACGGTTAGCTTTCTGTCATGACAGAAACACTGACTCCTCCTGTAACGATTATTGGCGCGGGCCTGGCTGGTTCGGAAGCTGCCTGGCAACTGGCCCGGCGTGGAGTACGGGTACGCTTGCATGAAATGCGGCCGGACAAAATGACGCCGGCACATCAGACGGGGCATTGTGCCGAGCTGGTATGCTCCAACACCTTTCGCGCCGATCATCTGGAAAACGCCGTAGGCCTGTTGCATGAAGAAATGCGCCGTCTGGATTCGCTGATCATGCGCTGCGGTGATGCGGCCCGCATTCCTGCAGGCACGGCGCTGGCGGTCGATCGCGAACAGTTTGCGGCACTGGTAACCGCCGAGTTAAAAGCACTGCCGCAGATCGAGTTTGTTGCCGGAGAGGTGACTGATATCCCGAGCGAAGGCCTGGTGCTGATTGCTTCCGGTCCATTGACCTCCGATGCCTTGTATGAGCGAATTCAGCAGCTGACCGGTGAACAGCATCTGAGTTTTTTCGATGCTATTGCGCCGGTGGTTGATGCCGAATCGATCAATATGGATATCGCCTTCTGGAAAAACCGTTATGATAAGAATGTTGCCGAGGGCGAGGCCGGCGATTATCTCAATTGCCCGATGAACGAGAAGCAATACAAGGCGTTCATTCATGAATTGCTGCATGCGGAGAAAGTGTCGTTCAAGGGGTTTGAGAATATTCCGTTTTTCGAAGGCTGCATGCCGATCGAGGAAATGGCCGAACGGGGGCTGGATACACCGTGTTTCGGGCCGATGAAGCCGGTTGGTCTGGATCATCCACTAACGGGTGAACGTTACCATGCCGTGGTGCAATTGCGGCGGGACAATCGTCTGGGCAGCCTGCTGAACATGGTCGGTTTTCAGACCAAGATGACCTATGGCGAGCAAAAACGTGTATTTACGATGATTCCCGGTCTGGAACAGGCCGAGTTTTTCCGCTTGGGCAGCCTGCATCGCAATACGTTTATCAAGTCACCGGCCTTGATCGATGGCACGCTGCGTTTGAAGAAGGAGCCGCGCATTCTGTTTGCCGGGCAGATCACCGGCGTGGAAGGCTATGTGGAGTCGGCAGCCATGGGATTGATGGCTGGTCGCTTTCTGGCTGAGATGGCACAGGGCAGAGATCCGCATGCCCCGCCGCCCGATACCGCGCATGGAGCCTTGCTGGCACATATCTCGCAAACCCGGCTGGATGATTTTCAGCCGATGAATATGAATTTCGGCCTGTTACCACCAGCGCCGAAAAAAGATGGCAAACGAAGACTGGGTAAGGCAGAACGCCGACGTATGGTATCGGAAGCGGCACTGGTAAGCCTGGAGCACTGGAAAAACAGCTAGGCGGATGCGCGTTGTGCGTTCCATTGGTGCAGCTGTTCACGTACCCATTGCTGACTGAGTCGCTGGCGCCGGTTGTTGCGGGAAATGTTTTCCAGATACTGCAATGCCGGAATCAGTGACTCCAGACGACGAGGCAACATCTGCAACAGGATGCGAAGCATGCGCTCATCGATATGCCACTGCATGGATTCAGCCACGGCGCGTAGCACCTGTTGTCGTTCATCATCATTACCGGGTGGTTTCATATCCACCCGTTCCAGCATGCCTCTGATGCGGCTGCCTAATTCCGGTGGCAGGGTTTGCTGTGCATCAATACGCCAGGCCAGAAGCAATGGACGATGCAGATCGCGTGCCCTCTCCAGCAGATGAAACAGGGCAAACAGGGTAGCCATGGGCTGAACCCTTGCATCCACATCCACGGCCCAGAATGAGAAAGGCTGGAGCTGATTCATCCATTGCTGAACCCGTTGCAATGATGAACGTTGATCGTCTGCGGCGACACGGACCAGGCCCAGCGACGGGTGTTCGTTTTGCAGTAAGGAAAGCAGATGGCTTTTACCGGCCATTTCGTCGGAGGTAAGCCACAGATTGCCGCCATGCACCAGCCACAATGCCAGACGGTTGCAGGCATTTTCGACGCCGGCATGACGTATCCATTCGTGATAGTCGTAATGTTCCGGTAGCTGTAATTGCAGGAGTTGCTGTTGCATCAGTTGTTTTCGCTTCGCACGGCCTTTTCCATCCAGACAATCATGTATTGCACACCGGAAAGCACGGTCATGGCAAAGGTCAGCCAGGCTACGCCGGAGATGAGCCATAGCGGCAGAAGCTGCCAGGCGGCATTGGCCAGAATCAGCAACACGATCAGGATCTGCAGGAACGTGGTGATCTTGGAGGTGATGGTTGGTGTCATTTCCAGTTGATGGGTAACAATTTCATATGCAATGGCACCGATCACGATGATCAGGTCGCGGAAGATGACAGCAAGAAACAGAAACAGCGGGATCTGGTCCATGGTGTACAGCGTGACAATGGTACTGATCAGCATCAGTTTGTCGGCCAGCGGATCCATGTAGGCACCAACGGTGCTGCGCTGGTTAAAGATACGCGCAATGGCACCATCGAGCATATCGGTCAGTCCGGCAATGGCCATGAACAGCAGGGCCATGGCCGGCTGATGCTCGAGAATGGCATAGACAATAAACGGTGTCAGCAGAATGCGTGACAAGGTCAGGACGTTCGGCAGGTTGAGAATGCGCTCCTGTTGCATGGGCATCAGCGCCACATCAGTAGGCCAGCCAGCCGCGTTCGGTTTCCCTCACCTGATAACCGTGCTGGACAAGCCAGCGACCCAGCCAGCCGGTTTGCGTTATATCCGTCAAGACAAGCCGGTATTCACGGTGCCGGGCATTAAGTCGCAAAGGGATCACCTTTTGTACCTGCGGCAATTGCTTCAGATCGGATTCGAAAAGAACCTGTTCGGTGAGTGAGGCCTTGCGCTCCACGACCAGATTGACGGATGTTGCTGCCTGCGCCGGTAAAGCTGCAGCCATGCCACATAGCAACAGGAATAAATAAACTAAGCGCCGCATCGTTGCCTCCTTATTTGATGACCCGCAGGTGTCGCACCTTGCGACCAGGCAAATCCGGTTCCTGTTGCGGCGCGGGTGTTTCCGGCGCTTCGGAGACGTCCGCTTGCTCTTCCTGCTCGGCAAGATCGCGGGCCGCCTGCGTCAGCGCACGAATCATTTCCGGTACATCCTGCTCCCAGACAATGCCCTGCTCCAGTTCGCCTGCGGCAGGATAAACCGCCCAGATCGTATGCATGGGAATATGGCAGGAATAGACCGTTCCGCCAAATGAAAAATCCGAGACCAGTGCGTCATCGCGAATATGGATGGGCTGCGGCATGCGCTGATTGAGAATCAGGCGAAGTGCCGGATCACCGCGCAGATGCGGCGGTATACGGACATCGTCGGCGCTGGCATTAACGACGATATAAACTCTGCCGTGGCGGGCAAAATAATCCCGCAACTGACGGGCCTTGGCCGCATCCGAGAAACTAACGCTCATCGCTTGAACTCCCATCACATGAATTTGCGGAGTGATCCTGTAAGCCGGGTTCTGTATCCCCTGACGGGGCGGTAATCATTCATCTGGGTTTATCATTGCTGATAAACTCAAGCAGCCTACCCGGAAGCAACGCGGGCCACGCCATACGCTTCCCTATTTGGCCTTGCTGCAGGTGGGGTTTACCAGGCCCCTGCCTGTTACCAGGCAGGTCGGTGCGCTCTTACCGCACCCTTTCACCCTTACCCCGCGCCGAAGGGCGGGGCGGTTTGCTTTCTGTGGCACTTTCCCGGGGTCGCCCCCGCCGGACGTTATCCGGCACCTTGCCCTGTGCAGCCCGGACTTTCCTCGGCGGCAATAATGCCGACGCGATTACCCGAATCACTCCGTGGCGAATTTTACACGATCTCGCAGAAGTTGATATATTAGGACGTGTTCACGCCAATTTGGTTGTTGGCGTTGCTGCTTCAAATGAAGC